>JBEBSO010000399.1:0-4037 GCA_040394275.1 Telluribacter sp. | reverse complement strand
CGGCAAATTAATAAAAAGTTCAGAGAATTAACAGCGGATACCGTGCGGATTACGCTTCGCTGCAGGACGCGGCTACCGCATCAGCCTGGCGATCAGAATCTCCGCGAGGAAGAACGCGATAGCGGCATATATGAAGTATTTCCACAGGGTGATGCCGATGTTTTGCCGTTCGAATTCCCGGAGGAAGTCCGCGTCATGGAGCTGGTCGTAGACGGTAACGTCGCTTCGGCCGGCAAAAACCCGGCGAAGCTCGTCCGGGGTATAGCAGCTCAGGTCGGATTCGAGGTGATCGTGGTTCAGCGCCAGCAGCTGCCCGGTGTGCGTAGGATTGATGAGCTCATAGTAGCCGGGTCCGAGCTGCTGGTCCTTGTCCAGCTGGCTGTTGGCGGGCAGCTCGATGTGGAGCTGCCCGTTGACCAGCCGCTGAACCGGCGTTATTTCGGCCTTTCCGCGGCGAAGCTTGTATACGATATCGGAACGTTCGGCCCCGACCGGTATGACGATCGGGTTTTCGCTGAAGGTGAAGGCCGTGCGCTGGGCTTTCACGCTCAGTGCCGCTATTTTATACATCACCGGAACAAACAAGGCGTGACGGGCGAGGTTTCCGAACTGCGGTTCCAGCGGGGTTCCGAACAGGTATATTTTCCCGTCGTCGGCCGTAAAGTGGGACAAGGCAGGCCGCCCGTCTTTCAGGGAGAGCAGCGCGGGGCCCCGGACATCGGCCTGCCATACCGGTGACATGGCGGGGAGATCGATCTGGTCCTGTCGCATGGATTGTTCGAATACGTCGCTGAAAAAGGGATTTTTTTTGTCCGGCAGCGCCAGGGGAACGACAGGCTTGTCTGCCGGATCCCCGGTGGTGCGGAGCCCGGTCACCCCCAGGGCCGAAAGAAACGGTCCGTACAGCTTTTCATCCGGCCGGTCCGGGGGGATGACCGCGAGGCTGCCTCCCTTTCTGACAAACCCGGTCAGCGCTGACTGCAGGGTGCCGGACAGACCTGCCAGGCCTTCCGTAACGACCAGGTCGGCCCTTCCGAGTACACCCGGGTCGAAATTCGCTGAGTTGTAAGAAGTTATTTCGAAAAGACTGTCATTCTGGAAAACATGGCCTACATAGTCCTGTTCTGTCTTCCGGTCGGACAGGTGCGCAATTTTGATCTTCGGAGAAGCATTGAGTACAAAAAAATAGTCGTTGTCGAAGGTGACGGGAAAATCATCGAAAGTGATTTTGCCTTTTTTGTACCCGCTTCCCCTGATGTTGAAGTGGAAGGAAGCCCGGGCCGACCCCTCGGCCGGTATGCTTACCGAAGCGGCGGATACCTGGGTTTCGTCCAGGAACAGCTTCACCGCCAGGTTGTTCACGCCCGATGTGCCCGAATTGTTCAGCTTCACATGAAGAATGTTCTGCTGCAGCTCCCGGATGAAGGGAGTGTTGAGCCAGACGGAATCCACGTACACATTCTTTTCGGGATCTGCCTGTACGGGGACCAGGAAAAGCTTTCGGGTACTGTCCGGGCGTATCTCGGAAAGGTCGCCTGCCGTGCTTTTCTGGAAATCCGAAAACCAGAACAGCTGGTTTTTTCCTTCTGCGCCGCGTCCCGACAGCAGCTGATTCTGCCTGGAATGCACCTGCTCCAGGGTACGCGGGAGGTGGGAGAGCTCCACCGAAGTCAGCCGGTCACCGACCGCTGAAGCAGTCTGGAGGGCATTTTCACCCGCGGAAAAATCATTGGTGACCAGCTGGATGGACCCGCTGTGTTTAAAGAGGGTCAGCAGCTCATTAAGTCCCGTGGTGGCGATATCCAGCAGCCGCTTGTTGCTGCGCTCGTTCTGCATGCTGAATGAATTGTCCAGGTACAGGCTTGTAATGCCTTTCGCTTCTTTTTTTGCACCCTGGCCGTCAAGAATGACGGGCTGGGCAAAGGCGAGGACCAGGCAGGCGATGGCGAGCATTCTGCAAAGAAGGATCAGCAGATGGCGGAGGCGGCGGAAGGAGCTGGTTTGGGTTTCGGCGGTTTTCAGGAACGAAATATTGGAGAAGAAAATCTTTTTCGTCCTCCGGAAATTGAAAAGGTGAATAGCCAATGGCACGGAAAGGGCAAGGAGCCCCCAAAGAAAAGAAGGAAACAGAAAATCCATTCTCGAAATTTAACACCCGGCTCGTAAAGTAAACCTTCTGAGATTTAATAATACTACAAATTAAGGTAAATAAGTGTGAAGTAGGTAGGTTTTTCCTAATTTTGTGGCCTGGTTGACCCAGTAGTAATAATCTAAACAAACATGGCGAAAATTTCAGTAAATAAACACCAGCCCGTTTACCAGATGCCGTCCAACCCCGGCGCGGTAAAGACACGGAAGTACGCGCTGGGAACAAAAAAATACATCAGGCTGTCCATGCTTCATTTTGTCAGGTCCCAGTGGAAATGGGGGATGATTCCCCTTGCCCTGATCCTGGTCAATGCGGTGTTGGGTATCACAGGCGTATATCCCAATATCTGGATTTATGTTACGGTCATCATAGGCTCGCTCCTGTATGTATTGTTCTGGCTGATCCAGTTTACAGGCATTACCCAGCTGGAGCAGTACAAGCCGATGTTTGAGAAATACCAGTACGAGATAGACCCGCGCCAGATCCTGATGAAGATCAACCAGAAGGAGGGGGGCGTAATGAAATGGGAGCAGATAAAAGAAGTGTACCGAGACAAGGACGCCTTTGTATTTGTCATATCCAGGGGACAGTTTATCTACCTGCCCTATTCGATTTTTACTTCCGATCATGACATGAAAGTGCTGGAAAGGATGGTCAGGCAAAAGAACCTGCTGAAAGGCGCCTGAACCGGCCGTTTTTATTTTTTGGAAAAGCTCTCTTCACGAAAGGGAGCTTTTTTTTATATTTAAGTCTTGCAGAGCTATACACTAAACACTATCAACAGATGAATGAAGATTTTCTTTCCTTCGTATGGCGGTTTCAGCAGTTCGATCCCGCCGGGCTGGCCACTACAACAGGCGAGCCGCTGTCCGTACTCCGGCCCGGGTTTCTCAATACGGATGCAGGTCCTGATTTTTCCGAAGCCAGGCTGGTGATCGGCCGGGTGGAATGGGCGGGAAACGTCGAGATCCACGTACGTTCCTCCGAATGGCTTCACCACGGGCATCAGCACGACCGGGCTTATCGCAATGTAATTCTTCACGTGGTATGGGAGGAAGATGTCCCCGTCTGCAACGAGTCGGGCGGACGCATCCCGGCCTTGTGCCTGAAGGACCGGGTGCGGGCGTCGGTAAAGACCTACTACCAGCATTTCCTGGAGGGGGCGGCGCGCCCTTTTCCCTGTGCGGTTGAATTTGACCAGGCGGGCGCGGACAGCCGGTCGGCGATGATGCGCCGGGCCTGTTTCGAACGGCTGAACCGGAAGGCGGATGAGATCGAAGCGGTGTGGAAGGGGAACGATAAAGACTGGGAGGAAACGACGCACCAGGTCGCGGCCCGCTACTTCGGTTTCCGGCTGAATGCCCATGGATTTGAGCGCCTGGCTACCGTACTCAGCTGGCGTACGCTGAAGAAGTACGGGAACAGCCTCTTCCAGCTGGAGGCGATGCTGTTTGGCGCAGCCGGGCTGATTCCCGCACAGCCCGAAGACGAATACGGACTCCTGATCCGGAAGGAATTCCATTTCCTGAGACAGAAGCTCGGGCTGGATGTCCCCGGGGCGTCGGCCTATGAGTGGAAATTTCTGCGCACCCGGCCCGCCGGGTTTCCGACGGTGCGGCTGGCGCAGTTTGCGGCTTTCGTATATGGACAGAAGAACCTGTTTTCAGCGTTGGTCAGGGCGGACAGCCTGGCGCTTCTGCACAGGTCTTTCAGGGTGCGGCAGTCGGATTACTGGATGCGTCATTATCATTTTGCAAAAAGGGCAGCCAGGGAAATCCCTGCGATGGGTATTGCTTCTGCAGACTCGCTGGTGATCAATGTAGCGCTGCCGGTGAGGTATGCGCATGCCAGGCTGCACCGGGCGGAAGCCGAAATGGACCGGGTATTC
>JBEBSO010000398.1:0-4046 GCA_040394275.1 Telluribacter sp. | reverse complement strand
CCGTAAGGGCATTACTGACATCCAGGCCTATGCCCGGTACTTTGAAGTGCTGAGTTCGGGCCAGGAGGCCGCGCGTCACCTGTTCGAAGTCGCTACCGGCCTGCAATCGCAGGTAGTGGGGGATATGCAGATTCCCAACCAGATCAAATTTGCCTACCAGTGGTCTGCAGATATGAATATGGCCGGGCCATATCTCCACAGGCTGATGCATACTATCTTCTTTGCCAACAAAAGGGTAGCCCAGGAGACCTCCTTTCGCGACGGTGCGGCTTCGGTTTCCTATGCAACCGTGGAGCTGGCCGGGTCCCTGGTCACGCAGCCCCGTATCCTCGTCGTAGGGTTGGGCGAGATCGGCACCGATGTCTGCAAAAACCTGTCTTCGTCCAGGAATGCGTCCGAAGTGACGCTCGTCAACCGGACCTATGCCAAAGCAGAGCGAATGGCGGCAGATCTGGGCTTCAGGGCCGCCCCCATCGGGGACCTGGAAAACCAGCTGGCATGGGCGGATGTCGTCATCAGCTCGGTCAGCAGGGATACTCCCCTTTTTACCAGGGAGCTTGTATCCGGGATAGGAGCGCTCAAGTTCAAGTATTTTATTGACCTTTCCGTACCCCGGAGCGTAGACCCCGCCATCGAAGAAATCCCCGGTATTGTACTCTACAACGTAGATGCCATTCGTTCACGGACGGATATGGCGCTCCGGGAAAGGATGGCCGCCATCCCGCACGTCAACGCGATCATTGACGCCGCCATGGAGGAGTTCGGCGACTGGTCCAAAGAAATGACGGTATCTCCTACCATACAGCGCTTAAAAAATGCGCTGGAGAATATCCGGAAAGAGGAGATGTCGCGCTTCATTAAGGGAATGAACGCGGAAGAAATTGCCGTAGTGGAAAAAATCACTTCCAGCATGATGCAGAAGATCATCAAGCTGCCTGTGCTCCAGCTTAAGGCCGCCTGTAAAAGAGGAGAGGCGGAAACGCTTATTGATGTCCTGAATGATCTGTTCAACCTGGAAGAGCAAACGCAATCCCACTGACCGGATGAGCGGCAATCATCTCCGGAACAACCAATGATCTCCGGCCGACCCCCGGCCGGAGATTTTTTTGGTTTCAAAATTAAGGAAGTAATTTTTCACCTTGCACATACAGGATTATGAGGGCCTTTTCCGTGACCACGCCGGATGGTATGAGTGACCCCAGACAAAAATCTGTAGATGTAGCCATCAATGCCTATGGCAAGCCCTATCAAACCGCTGTCACCCTGTTTACCCTGTTGAAGCATTCCGGCGAGTGGATAGACAAGATCTATTTTATTGAAGAATCCAGACAGCCGCATCAGGCGAACTTCCGGCCGCTGCTCCAACTGCTCGGTAACCGGGTCATCTATTATAAACCCCACCTGTGGCTCTGGACCAACAATCTCAAATTTCGCTTCCTGCTTAAATTCAAATGGTTCAGGTATGCGATCCGCTACCAGTACGCCGGGGAGAAAACAGATAAAAAATACCTCCTGGTCATGCACAATGACATATATTTTAAAGGAGATCTGGTCGGTGAGTACCTGGCACATATCGGTTCTGCAGCAGGAATCGGCCGCATAGGCCAGTGCTGGGGCTGCCCGGCCTATACGGCCGGGCACTGCGATCCCGAACGGTACACATCATACAAACCCGGTTATGATGAAATCATGCGGCTGGCCCGGGATTTCCCGCATCCCAGGACACATACGTACATGCAGGTCGTCGATCCCGAAACACCCTGGCCACTGCCGGAATGCCGCCTCAACGAATACGTAGCCATGGTCGATCTGGAACAGACCAGGAAGGAAACCATACCTTATGGAAAAGGATCTGCATTCGGCAGTTATGACCGGCTCGATATCGGTGTAAAATGGTTCTCTGACATGTGCAACCTGGGCTACTCCTTTACCCATTTTGACTATGATCCGTTTGCCACGCACAGCTGGGTAAGCCTGCAGAACGCCGGTCACAAAGCCCTTTTCGACGACGAGCTCTACCATTATGAAGAAAAGGTAGCGAAAGAAACGCTGGAGCGGGAATTCGGGATATCGATATCGCTCCGGGCCCGACAGGGCCCGTCGTCGCTATATTACAGCTCCCTTATCCAGATGTTGCGGAAACCCGTCAGGTCTCCGTGGTCCTGGAGCAGGATCGGCCCCCGTCCGTGAGGGGTAATGGTCGGCCGGCCTACATAAGGAGTCGTCCCCTGGATCGCGGTATGATTCTGGATCACAACGCCGTTGTGCAGCACCGTTATATAGGGAGCCACCATCATCTGCCCGTCCTTATTGAAACGGGGAGCCGTATAAACCACATCATAGACCTGCCACTCACCGGGGCCCTTGCTCGCATTCACCAGGGGCATTGTCTGCTTATATATAGACCCGGCCTGGCCATTGGAGTAGGTCCGGTTGTTATAGCTGTCCAGCACCTGGAGCTCATAGATTCCCTGCATGAAAATCCCGCTGTTGCCTCTCCCCTGCCCGTTGCCCTTCACAACCGAAGGGGTCCGCCACTCGATATGCAGCTGAAAATCCCCGAACTCCTGCCTGGTCTGGATGCTGCCTTTCCTGGGTGCCACCGTAAAAGCCCCGTCAGCCACAGTCCAGGGAGCCGGTGAATTCCCGTCGTTAGAGCTCACCCAGCTGTCCAGGTTGGTCCCGTCGAACAGCACAATAGCATCCGAAGGAGCCATGGTGCCGCCCAGGTTGGCCACAGACTGACCCGGCGTCACGATCCGGGGCACAGGGTCCCAGAGCTCGCTGGATTCCGGCGTCATTTTTTCCGGCTTCAACTGGGCATTGGCAGAAGCAGCAGCCATCAGGCCGGCTGCGAGTAAACAAAAACGTCTCATACGCTTAAAACAGAAATTTGAAAAATTAACTAAAAAAGAACTTCCTTCTCTCCTTATACTGCGCCGGGCCGCCGGCTTACCACGAAACCGGTATTTTAATACAATAAATTAAAAAATAATAATAAATATTGGTTTTTTAATTTAAAATTTTAAAAACACAGGTGCTGTTTTCTGATGCAGGGAACGCTGACCGTCGTACCATAAAATGCACGGGCTATTCCCACAACGGGTAATGCCTCAGCTGGATTTGCTCCCCGAAGAAAATCCGGGTTGAAGCTTCAAATGACCGGGTATAGTCGGAAACAAAAAACTGCCTGTCGCCCTTTCCTCCGCTGTTTACCAGGAAATGCTGCTCCAGGGTAGCTTTCAGGGCACGGGCGACGATCTCGGAAGAATCCAGGATTTCCACGCTCCCCCCGTAATAGTCCTCAATCTGCTTCCTGATCAGCGGGTAATGCGTGCAGCCCAGTATCAAAGCTTCCACACCCGCCAGCTCCGGATCCCCCAGGTACTGTGCGATGACGCTTTCACTGATCTGGTTGTCATAAAATCCCTCCTCGATCATGGGAGCAAGCAGAGGAGTCGCCAGAGATTTCAGCACAATCCCCTTTTCCAGACCGTCGGTCTTCTTCTTATATACGTTGGAGAGAACAGTCTGCTTGGTGCCGATCAGCCCGATGATCCGTCCCGGGTACCTGTCCCTGATATATTCTATTACTGGGTCGATCACATTCACCACCTTCGCACGGCTTCCCGCATACTCATGCACCAGCTCGTACGCAGCCGCAGAGGCCGAATTGCAGGCGATCAGGATGACCTTACAGTTTTGCTGAAGCAGGACGTTACATATCTTGATGGCATACGCCTGGACCGCCGCCGTAGACTTGTCTCCGTAAGGCAGGTGCGCCGTATCACCGAAATAAACGATGTCTTCCCGCGGCATCAGGGCGGTTACCGCAGAGGCCACCGTCATCCCGCCGATCCCGCTGTCAAAGATCCCGATGGGCGCTGATGAATCCGGCATGCTGTTGATTTGAAAAGAAAAAAGAAATTTATGCAACCTTGCAAATGCGAATATGCATCTTGTCTGTGAAATCACCATACCGGATGGGGAAAATATTACCTTTATTTACTTCCGAGGAACAGCTCCTGCAGGCCCTGCAGCGAAAC
>JBEBSO010000397.1:0-4048 GCA_040394275.1 Telluribacter sp. | reverse complement strand
GCAGCCCGGATGGCATTCTGCAGCAGGTTCCTGAGGATGGTCTGGAGATAGTCGGGATCGGCCCATACGGTAGCCCCGTCGGGTACGTCGACGTGCACGGCCAGGCTGCGCGAATCGATATTGAGCTGCATCAGCCGGATGCATTGTTCGATGACCGGGGCCAGCGCGGTAAGCCGGTTGTTTGGCTCGAACTGGTTCATCTGGGTCTTGGACCAGTGCAGCAGGTCTTCCATCGTTTCCAGGAGCGAGCCTGCCGCAGTCTGGATGCGCGTGCCCAGCTCCGTTTTCTGCTTTTCATCGAGCAGCCCGGGATTGAGCTGCTGTAGCTTCAGGAACTGGTATACCTGGCTGATGGGAGACCGGAGATCATGGCTGATGATGCCGAAGAGCTTGGCTTTGGTGCCGTTGGCTTCCTCCAGCTCCCGGATGACCCGGGCGAGCTCCCGGTTTTTCCTGTCCAGCACCTCCGCATTTTTCTTTTTGTTCCGGTAAATGACGGCGAGCAGGCCCAGCGACAGGCCGAGTAGCAGCAGCCCGGCAATCAGCCACAGCCGCTGGTTCCGGGCTTCTTCGATCTGCCTGTTTTTGGCTTCGATCTGCCGCTGCTTGTCCCGGTTCTGGTATTTTGCTTCGGCTTCGGCAATGGTATTCTCCGAAAGCTGGCTGTAAAGCGTATCGCGAAGCGGCACGTATCTTTCATAGTAGTCAAAGGCTTTTTTGAAATCGCCCGTAGCGGCGTAAGCCTTAGCCAGTTCCCGGAGCAGCGACACGTACACCTCCGGTCCCGACTCCCGGGCCAGCGTTTCGGACGAAACCAGGAAAGGCAGGGCCTTGCCGTATTGCCCCAGCGCGGCGTACATCCGCCCGGTCATGTAGTCGACCTGCGACATCAGGTATTCGTCGGACCAGGCCGGGGCCATCCGGCGGGCGCGCAGGATGTATGCATGGGCGCTGTCCGGTTGTCCGTGTGAAACATAATATTCGGCAAAAGCCAGGTCGCTGGCGATGCGGTTGGCATGCTGCGGCGCTCCTGCAAGCGGGGAGGAGAGCATGGCCGTCAGGCTGTCGGCGTACAGGCGGGCCTCGGCCGGCTTTTCTTCAATCAGCAGCCCGTCGGCCATTTGCTTGTAGTAATGCGCCCGGAAGCGATGCGTATCGACCAGGTAGCCCCGCGCCTCACGGGTATACTGCATTCCTTTTTGCGGATGCCCGGTCTGCAGGTACATGGAGCCGAGATTGATCAGGTCGATCATGACCTCCTCGGGATCTTTCAGCTTTCCGGCCGAAAGCATCCTTTTTTTGATGTCTATCGCGGCGAGCAGGTATTTCGCTTCGGTCTGGTAGTCGCCGGCCCGGTTGTAGTAATCGCCGATGCTGGCGTAGTAGCCGGCCTTTTTCAGGTCGTTCTCCGTGGTGTCCAGGATGGACAGCAGGGTTTTCAGCGTGGGCCCGCTTTTGGAACGGTACCCGGAGGTATTGGTATATAGAAAGAGCAGGCGGCTCAGCGCTTCCGTCATCCGCAGCGGTGTTTTGTTCTTTTTGTCATCAGCGATACATTTTTCGTAGAAATAAACGGCGCTGTCCGTATTTCCCGCAGATTCATACCCGTTGGCCAGGATAAAATGAAATGCTGCGAGGTTCGGGTAATCGCCCGTCGGGGTGAGCTTCAGTCCTTCCCGGGCAATGGCTTTTTGCGCTTCCGGCTTATTGAGCTCCCGCAGGGAATCGCTGCGCGTAATGAGCAGGGCCAGTTTCTGTTGGAGCGGGCGGTTGCGGTCAGGGCCGGCAGCAGCAGACCGGGCGTGCGGAAAACAGCACGCCGCCAGCATCAAAAGACAGGGGAGAAGGCGCTTGTTCATAGAGACGAAAGCAGTCTGGATATCGCCGGCCTGTACGTTTTCCCGATCGGGATCGTGACCTGGTTGCACAGCAGCTCGGAGTAGCTGAACCCGGCGACGTGGCGGAGGCTGACGCCATAGCTCCGGTGCACCCTTACGAACCGGTCCTGGGGCAGCGTTTCCATAAAGCAGGAAAGCGTCGAGAGCGTCATGTAGCTCTTGCTGCCGGTCACGATTTTGGTATAATCCTGCATCGCTTCCAGGTATACTATGTCACGCTGCGGGAGGCGGACCGTATGATAGCCGTCTTTGATGCTCAGCATATCCTTTTCGAACAGCACCTCGTAAGCTTCCGATTTTCGTTTTACGTCCCAATACTCCCGGATGCGCCGGGCTGTAATGTCCAGGCGGGCGGCAGTAAGGGGCTTCAGGACATAGTCGAGCGCCGACAGCTCGAACCCTTCCACGGCAAATTCGGGGTGTGAGGTAATAAAAACCGCGATCGGGACTTCATCCTTGATTTTGCGCAGCAGCTCCAGTCCGTCGATACCGGCATTTCGATGTCCAGGAAGAGGACGTCCGGTTTGATGTACCTGCACGCCTCCGCGGCTTCGACCACGTCGGTGTAGGTGCCGCAGTTTTGCAGGAAAGGATATGCCGCGGTCAATTCCGAAAGCATCATAAGGTCCAGGGCCTGGTCGTCGACGGCAACAAAACGTATGCGGGAAGAATTACCGGCACTCATAGCAACAAATCAATGGTAATCTGGGATATCCGGAGACAAACCTCACGGAAGGTCTCTTTATCGGGGACGAATTTACACAACTGAACGGAAATGCAAGCCTGTCGCTGGTCCTAAAAATATCCGGCCAACTGCGCGTCCCGCGTACCCGGCGGTATCCGAAGGGCCAAAGTTAATTGAGGTAATCATCTTTACCTTTCCCACCCGGAAAGATCCTACCTTTACCTCATACACACTATACCTAATATTATGACTGCCATTGCCTCGATACACGATAAATTCCTGAGGGCCATTTTAGCAGATAAGGAAATTGCCACAGGTTATTTCAGGATATGCCTGCCGGAAAATATCACCGGCCGGCTCGATTGGTCGACGCTTACCCAGCTGCCGGATACTTACATTTCCAAGGAGTTGCGGAAGACCGTCAGCGACATCGTATATTCCTGCCGTGCGAAGGACAGCAGGCAGGAACTGACCATCTCACTGCTACTGGAGCACAAAAGCAAACCGGAAAAATTTACGCCCGTTCAGCTGGGCAGCTACCTGTTCTCCGGCTTTCAGAAACAGGTTGTCCTGGATAAGAAGCTATCTCCCATCATCCCTGTGTTGTTGTATCATGGAAAAGAGCGATGGCAGTACCGGACTTTGATGACGCTCTTTAAGAACCTGGACCAGGGACTTCGGCCTTTTGTCCCCGAGCATGATTACATTTTCCATGACCTGGGTGAAATACCGGACGAACACATCGAAGCATTAGAGAACAAATTTCTTCAGGCTTCCTTACTGGCGTTGAAATACAGCCAGTTAAAAATGGAGCTTGTGAAATGGATTCCGACGATTCTGTCGCTGGCCATGGACATACCAAAGAACTTGCAAACCCCGCTTTTCGTTTATACATTTGAAGTAAGCGAGCTGGAAGAAGAACAAATTATCCAGCTCCTGGAAGAGGTGCCGGCAAACATAAAAAGAACCGTTATGAGCACAGCAGATGTTTTTATTGAGAAAGGAAAAAAGATAGGGGATCAGCAAAAAACAGAAAAGATCGTCCGCAACCTGGTGAAATCTTCCGGGCTTTCCGACGAGCAGATCGCCTCTGCTGCCGAGGTAACGGTGGACTACGTTGCCCGCATCCGGGACTCGGCGTCCGCGAGGAGTTAGGTGAAAAATGAGCCATGAATGCACGAATAACCGCAATTCGTGGCTTCCTTCCTTAGGGACCGGTGGCTGCCCTTCGACAAGCGTCCCCGACGAGGCGTCCCCGACTGAGCTCACGCCGAAGTCTCAGGGCTCGGAGTGGTGGCTGAGCTTAGCCTGCCATGAGACACTCGAAGGGTCAAAGCCAAATTGAGGTAAACTTTCCGCAGCTTTCTACCTCGAAAGGTCCTATCTTTACCTCATGCACACTATACCTACATTATGACTGCCATTGCCTCGATACACGATAAATTCCTGAGGGCCATTTTAGCAG
>JBEBSO010000396.1:0-4055 GCA_040394275.1 Telluribacter sp. | reverse complement strand
GACCTGCCCGCTGTAATTCCCGTCCCGATACCTTATTACGGCATCCAGTCGCGTATAGGCAGGCAAGTCCCCAAAATACGCCGACCTTTTCCCGACGTAATGAAGACCAAACGCCAGGCTCAGCCCCTTTAGGAATGTCTTTTCCGTAAACGCATAGGATAGCCATGAATTGGCCAGGTGATAGGGGGCGTTGAAGAAAGTATTGCCGATATCTCCCGGCTCATTACTTTCGGTGATCCTGGTATCGTTGTGGCTGTAGTTGACGTTGATGAAAAGGGATTCGGTAATATGGCCTGTGATCCCTGCTTCAATTCCTTTGCTGGTTACTTTCTGAAGCGGGCGGTAGCCATATCCCATCGGCAGCGATTCGTCTTCGTAATAAGTGAGCACGTTTTCCTTGTTGATATGGTATACTGCCAGTGTAGGCCGTATGCGGTTCTGAAGATAATTGCCCTTAAAGCCCACCTCGAACTGGTGTGAAGTCTCCGGATCGAACGGCCCGCCCAACCGGCGGTCGTTACTGTACTGGGGGATAAAGCCGCGGTTATAATCCACATAGAAGCTGGCCGATTTCAACGGCTGGTAGACGATGCCCGCCCTCGGGGTGAAAGATTCGGTGCGTTCGGGCCTTTCATCATACAGCGCCGATCCCTCCGCGTCATTGTTGATGGCCAGGTAGCGCATGAAATAGTTGTTGTAACGCAGCCCGATCAGTGCTTTCAGCTGAGCCGTCAGCTCGAGCTGATCCTGGACGTAGGCCCCGACCGTATTATAGGTAAAATCTTCGCTTTTCGTATCTATCCAAACTTCGGGGTTGTTATAATTAAATGGAGAATACCCGGGCTTCAGGACATGGAAAGGAGAAGCTGCATACTGCTGCATCCCATGCGGGTATGTACTTTTGCTTAAAGTGATATCCAGGCCGGCTTCAAGTTTGTTTTTGACCGATCCGATCTTAAATGCACCGGTGGTATAGGGGTTTATCGTCCATACCGGGGAGTTGATCGTCTGGCGTGTAAACGAACCGCCTATCTCGTTTGTCCCGGGGTCGATGCCCCATCCGTCGTATTGCCTGCGGTCTGCATTGCTCCTGCTGAACCCGAGCAGCAGGTTTCCCGTCCAGCTGGTGCCGAGCCGGTGGTTCAGGATCGACTGGACCTGGAAAGATTTTCCTTTGTACCTGGAATCGCGGCGCTGCATGGTAAAATCGACGGGCAGCTCAAACAGCCGCGGCGTGTCATTGTATACCGGGATGAAAGGCTGCCAGTTGAGCGTGGTGTTGTCGCTGATAAAGTTCCCGTTGACCTGCCAGGTGGTTTTAGCCCCTATTTCCCATTTCAGAGAGCCATACAGCTGCAGGTTCTCGTTGTCGAAGTTCCTGGTAAACTTCCCGCCGTTCTGGTAGGCTGCTCCTGCCAGAAAATAAAGAGACTTGTTTTTATTAAGGCTTCCTGTCACATCTGCTTTGGCCCGGTAAAGATGAAATGACCCGGCTCCCAAAGAAGCATTTACGTGTGTCTCCTTCCGGGGTTGCTTGGTGACCATATTGATGGTCCCTCCCAAAGCGCCTTGTCCGTAAAGGATTGCGGAAGCGCCGTGGATCACTTCTATTTTTTCGATGTTGGCCATCAGCGGCAGAACGCCTTCCGGGTAGGGGCTGCCTTTCATTCCGTTGGTCAGAAACTCTTTTACATTGGTTTCGAATCCACGCATGTTGACCGAACCGTATCCCGAGGCGATATTGGCGCCGGCTACGTTACGAAGCGCCTGGTCTACCGTATAGAGCTGCTGCTCGCTGATCAGGTTTTCTTCCACCACCTGGATGCTTTGCGGAAGATCCTTTAGCGGAGTGTTGATACGTGAGAGGGAACCAGTATGGGTCGGGCTGCTTTTCCTGGCGGTGACCAGCACCTCCTGCAGGCTGTTATCTGCGGCATTCAGGCGCAGACGGACATGCAGAGGCTCCCCTCTGACCACGATGTTGTGCTTCTGTGCAGATAATCCCACCCCCGAAACCAGGATCGTATAGCTTCCGTCGGGTACACTTCTAAACGAGAAGCTGCCAGAAGCATTCGTCGCCGTTTTAAAAGGAGTATTCAACAGGGAAACGGCAATGCCCTCCAGCTCCAGGCCATCCTCGTCAAAGATTTGTCCGTAGATGCCGCCGGCCCGCTGTGCATGGGCCGCCTGGAACAAAAAGAGAAGAGGGAGCAGATAAGCGAGTTTTTTCATGTTTTTAACTTGGTTTTGTTGGAAACAATTTTTTGGCGCGGTCTGCCGGATCGTCACCCGGGGCAGCCGCAGGAAAGCACGAGGCCATGATTGTTAACTATATTTGCAACATTGTTGCAAATATAGTTAACTTCGTCTGTTTACATACGGAAAGAGGAATTTATTATACGCAATACACCACCGCAGGGTAGTCCGACCGGCGTCAGCCCGCCGGTCGGAGCATGCGTAGCCGGCTGCAGCGGAGAGCCGCCGTCCCGGCAAGCAAAGACTGCCCGGAGGGTCTCGCTAAAAAAAACACATCGCAACGTTGTTGCAAATTCTGTCCGAATGTTATTTTTGCAACAATGTTGAGAATAACTATGAGGTATTTGGAAGAAGGAAGGGAATTTATACTATACCGGGCAGCCTGCTGCTGTTTGTTTTTCCTGTGGGTCGGTACGAAGTCGTATGCCCAGTCATACGGGCTGCAGGGCCGGGTGTTGGACGGCAGCCAGAGCCCGGTCGAGGGAGCGGGTATAACATTGTCTCCGGCAGCAGGGGCAGCAGCTACGGATTCGGAGGGCTATTTTTTACTCACCGGGTTGCCGCCCGGCCTGGTCCGGATCACGGTGAGGTCGGCGGGGCACCAGCCCTATGTCGGGGAGATCTCCCTGGAGGAGAGCGTAACCAGGATGCCGGATATCATTCTTTATGAGAAAACGACGGAGCTCGGTGAAGTGACCGTATCGGAAAGTCATTCCGCCCTGCTTCAAAAAGAGAAACCGCTTAACACAGAGGTGGTAAATGGTACGTTTATCAAGCGCCACCTGGGCGGCAGCCTGATGCAGTCTTTGCAGCGACTGCCGGGCATAAAGACCATTTCCATCGGTTCCGGCAGCGCCAAGCCGCTTATAAGAGGGCTCGGGTTCAACCAGGTGGTGGTGATTGAAAACGGCATCAAGCACGAAGGTCAGCAGTGGGGCGCGGACCACGGCCTTGAAATAGATCAGTATGCGGTAAGCAGGGTGGAGATCGTCAAGGGGCCGTCCTCCTTTATGTATGGTTCGGATGCCATCGGGGGAGCGGTCAACATCCTGCCCGCCGTCTGGCCGGCAGAGAACACCCGGGGCGGCAGCATTGACCTTACTGCGAAATCAAATAACCGTCAGGCAGGCACTTCCCTCCGTTGGTATGGCCGACAGCAGAAATGGTTTGCCGACACCCGCCTGACGTTGCAGGACTACGGTGACTACCGGGTGCCTGCTGATACTGTACACGTATATAATTATGCAGTAACCTTGCATAAACATCGCGTCCGGAACACCGCGGGCCGCGAAGTCAACGTGCATTTCAGTACCGGCTACATGGCGCAGCGGCTGCAATCCGTCCTGTATTTCAGCAAGACGTATAGCCAAAGCGGTTTTTTCGCCAATGCGCACGGGCTTGAACCCCGCAGGGTGGATGCGGCGCTGCACGACAGGTCGGACCGGGATATGCTGCGCCCCCGCCAGGAAGTAACCCATACCAAAATCAGCAACCGGACCCAATACCGGCAGGGGGAGCATCTCCTGGAATTACAGGCCGGGTACCAAAAAAACTACCGCCGGGAATGGAGCCATTACGTCAATCACGGCTACATGCCCCCGGTGTACCCCCTGGAAAGAGACACCCCGCACGACCTGGAGCGGCAGTATGACAAGGACGTCTGGTCGGTGAATGTCAAAGACGAGATCATTACCGGTATTCATCAGCTCTCGGCGGGGCTGGATGCCTCGACCCAGGACAACGCCATCGGCGGGTGGAGTTTCCTGATTCCCTCTTTCCGGCAATTCAACGCAGGCATG
>JBEBSO010000395.1:0-4061 GCA_040394275.1 Telluribacter sp. | reverse complement strand
CCGATGGCCACGCTCATCCTGGGCCGCGGCAGCCTGACCGGGCTTGTGGGCGTTACCGTGCACGAGGCCATTCACAGCTGGTTCCAGCTGCTGCTGGGCAACAACGAATCCAAGTACGGCTGGATGGACGAAGGCTTCACCACCTATGCTCAGAACGAGATCATGGCCGGCTTCTTTCCCACGGGGAACGTTCCTCAGGCGTCCATATACACGGCTTACCGCCACCTCGTCGAATCAGGGACGGAAGAACCGCTCACCACCCACGCCGACCACTTTAATACCAACCGGGCGTACAGTGTGGCTGCCTATGCCAAGGGCGGAATTTTTCTCAACCAGCTGAGATACATCATCGGGAACGAGGCCTTTGAGAAGGGAATGAAGCGGTATTTTGAAGAATGGAAATTCAGGCACCCGACGCCGACCGACTTCAAAAGAGTGATGGAGAAAACCTCGGACCTGGAGCTCGACTGGTACTGGGAGAACTGGATCGGGACGACCAAAACCATAGACTATGCCATCAGTGAAGTGACAGAGGAAGGAAAAAGCTCCAGGATCGTCCTCAGCCGCATCGGGCAGCTGCCCATGCCCCTGGATGTCGCCGTCACCTACTCGGACGGGACAGAAGAGAACTTTTACATACCCCTGGACCTGATGAGGGGAGAAAAAAAGGAAAAGATATACGCGAAGACCACACTGCTTTCCGACTGGGGATGGACGTATCCCGAATATTCCTTTGTAGTAACAAGACCGGTCAGAGAGATCAAAGCCATCGTGATCGACCCCAGCAGGAGGATGGCGGACCTGAACTACAGTAACAACAGCTATCCTCTGACCACCGCCGGGAAAAAGGATCTTCCCCGGCTGGAGGGTGTAAGAAAGTAAGGTGAAAAGATATCAGCTTAAACTGGGCCTTGCGCTGTCCGTGCTCCTGAGCCTCATCGTGCTTCCCGTCCTGCTTTCGGAGGGGCAGGGACAAGACCTGTATACGCTGCTCCGTTCGGTGCTTATCCTCTGCATCATGTGCTTTTTGTGCTGGGTCAGCATCATCATGGCGCAGAAAAACCCGATGCTGAAGGCATGGGAGCAGGTACTGATCGCCCTTTCTCTCAACGTGGTGATATCCAACCTGTTTTATTTCGCGCCCATCAACCTGTTCGGCGACTACCCGATCAACCCCGCGCAGAACGATCCTCTGACGCACGACATCCTGAGATTTTCGATAAGGGGCACGATCATCAGCCTGATCCTGCTGCCCTTCGTATATTATGTCGAAAAGCAGAAGGAAGTACAGAAAGCGAAGATCGAAAACGAAAGGCTCAAGCGGGAAAACCTGCAGGCCCGCTTCAATTTCCTGCAGCGTAAAATGGACCCGCACTTCCTGTTCAATTCGCTGAACGTCCTCAGGTCCGGATTGCAGGACGAGTGGGCCAGGAACTACATCGTGCAGCTCAGCCATGTGTATCGCTACCTGCTGCAGAACCTCAACGACGGAGGCGTCATCCCGCTGGAAAAGGAGCTCGAATTTATCCGGTCCTACATACACATCCTGAAGGAAAGATTCGAAGACAGCTTCCGGGTAAAGATCTCCATCAGGCCCGAAATATCCACGCAGTACAATATCCTGCCCATGTCGCTGCAAACCCTGATCGAAAACGCCGTAAAACACAATATCGTATCTCAGAAGAAGCCGCTGAAAATCGAGATTTTCCACGAAAATCACTACATCGTCGTCAGGAACAATATCCAGAAAAAGGAGAGAAACACCCAGGCTTCCGCGGGGATAGGACTTTCCAACCTGAACGAAAGATACAAGCTGATCTCACGTATGCACGTCCTGGTATCGGAAGACACCCGGTACTTCACGGTAAAAGTACCGCTGCTGCCGGCCACAGGGTGAAACTTAAAACAAAAAACCGCATTCTCTGCCTGAAAATGCGGTTGTAATAAGTGGAGAATATCGGATTCGAACCGATGACCTCTACGCTGCCAGCGTAGCGCTCTAGCCAACTGAGCTAATCCCCCGTACAATATGCCGATCCGTCCAATCGGAGTGCAAAGATGCCGTTTTGAAATGAATTCTCCAAATGATATTTATAAATCTTTCGGCCCGGAAAACAGGGACAGCTACTCCCTGATAAACTTCATGATACGCTCCGATTCCTGCACCCTCAATACCAGGAAATACAGGCCGGGCTCCAGGTGGCTCACATCGAGCCTGTTGTCCTGCTCAAGTATTTTTTCCTGTCCCATCAGCCTGGCGCCGGCCGTCGAATACACCGTAAAAGAAGCCCTTCTCCCGGTTTCGTAAGCAGCGGCCCGGATGGTAAGCTCCCGCTTCACGGGGTTCGGAAACAGAAGCAGGTCTCCTGCGGCGGCGGGTTCGCTCCCCAGCACGATATATTCCTTTTGCACAACTTCCTCCGCTACGGCCGCCGAAGGGAGACCATAGCCGAGAAAATTGTCCGGGTTCGCGTACTGGTGTCCTGATTTGCGCACCACGTTCACCACGTCCCGGGCGGTCAGCTCCGGGTACTTCTGCCAGATCAGCGCGCACAGGCCGGCCACCTGGGGAGCAGCGAAGGACGTCCCCGAACCGCTCGAGACGGTCCCCGAACCTACATCATTGCCGATGATCGCACCGTATCCCACCGCGACCACATCCGGTTTCAGTACGCCGTTGAAAGCCGGGCCCACCGAACTGTTCGGGGCTTTCTCACCATTCAGACCGACCGAACCTACGCTAAGCACCGAATCCACATCTGCCGGCGCCGTTATGTACCGCCAGGGGAGGTCTCCCGAATTACCCGCGGCATTGACGACTACAATGCCCTTCCGCGCCGCCCACCTTGCAGCACGGGAGATGATGGTCGTCTGCCCGTCCATGTCTTCGTAAGTATAATCCGCCGCGGGATTATCAAAGGTATTGTAGCCCAGGGAGGTATTGATGATGTCGGCCCCCAGGCTATCGGCCCTTTCGGCAGCGATCAGCCAGGTCACTTCCTCATAAGGCGTCTCACTGGTTTCATTTTCCGTACGGTAAAGCAGGAAAGAAGCTTTAAAAGCGGCGCCGACCATTACGCCGGGCTGGTATGCCGCGATGGTGGAAAGCACGTTTACCCCGTGAAAGTGATTGTCGTACACCTGGGTATCTTCCGCCACGAAATCAAAAGTCTCTACGATCCGGTTCTCATCGAAAGCCGCTTTCAGGTACCCCAGCGCCGGCGCCCGCGAAAACCCCGCATCCATTACAGCGATGAGCATGCCTTCCCCACGTATCCCTTTTGCATGCAGGGAAGGGATCCCGAGCGCTTCCATCTGGGCGGTCATCGCGCCGTGATCGATGTTCTCCGCTGCCTGGTCCAGCTTGCCCGATACCGCCAGTATCCTGGAAGAAACCGAAGGTGTCATAAGCGGGATATCCCGTTCAATACCCTTATAAAACGGGAGCGCACGGATGGCCTCCAGCTGAGCAGCTGTCGCGTCCACCACTGCCCCGTTAAACCAGCGCGTAGTATATAACACCCTGGCCCCCGTCTGCTTTACCGCACCAACATAGGAGGCATTGACGGGAAGATCGCTCGCGGCAATTCCGATCTGCTGCTTTTCCCTCCGGGCAATCGCCCGGGGCGACAGGAAGTCCTCCGGCCTGGAAACCTGGTAGGATGATCCGGCCTTGTCCCGGAACAGAACGAGGTAGCGCGACAGCTCCTGTCCGTATCCCGCCCGGGTACACAGCAATAAAATCAGCAGCCAGCTATTCCTCCTTTTCATATCCCGTCAGCAATTTTATCCGCACGGTACCGTAATCGACAATCCCCTTTCCTTCACAGCCGTTTGTATAGCAATAGTTCAGGTTTCTTACTTCCTGGCGTATCAGTCCTACCTCCCGGGCGTATACCTCCGTTTGCTTCCGCACCGATATCAGCGTGGAATCGTCCTGCTGTATGACCGCGACACATTTGTCGAACGTGCCGACGACGACGGAAAAAGGCTTCTGCCAATCCCTGGCTTCATACATCTGTTCGCCCGCCTGGTTCAGCTGGTTGCCGTCCCATCTTACC
>JBEBSO010000394.1:0-4063 GCA_040394275.1 Telluribacter sp. | reverse complement strand
CCTTCCAGCCTGCCGTTGTACCAGCCGCCCATCATCCACATTTTATTTTTGAAAGTGATGGACATGGGCAGATCGCTGTGTATCCAGGGAGCCTCTTTGCTGACGAGCTTCCAGTCTTTCCCGTCGGCCGAGCTCCATACGTCGCGGGGCGGCTTGGCGTAGGAGTTGAACCATCCGCCGAGGATCCATAGCTTGTTTTTATAGACCACTTCTCCCTGTGAATCTCTTGCCTGCCAGGCGGCCCCGGGGGTTTCCTGTACCCACCTCAGGGCGGGCTTTTCCTGCCCCCGGCTTACGAGGGAACACAAAGAAATGAAGACGACGCAGACTGCGTTTTTCAAAAATACATTCATGGTAGCTACTTTTTGGAAATTCTTATTTGATCGTTACCGGAGGATAACAGGGTGGAAGCGGGCCGGGGCTCCGGTCTTCCGGCCGCTTGTTTTTTTCGGGAATATTGCCTTGGATAAGGTGCCCGGGCCGGCCATGCCTGCGGGTAGCAGGCTGCCTGCCCGGGACAGTAAGGGTTAGTCATAGCCTTCATTCTGAGTAAGCACTCCTTTTCCTGCCAGCTGGATCTGCTCGAAGGGAATCGGGAAGTACCTCATATAGGGTTTGGCTTCCCTGACCACCATAACCGACTGGCCGGTGGAAGGGTTGTATTCTCCTTCGATCCGCTGCAGGCGGTCTACAAACCTGCCGGTGCGCACCAGGTCAAACCAGCGGTTGTTCTCTACCGCCAGCTCCAGGCGTCTCTCGAGCAGGAGCTTATCCATAAATGCGGTCTCAGTCGGTACGTCGGCGGCGGTATAATTGTGCGACTGTGACTGGAATGCCCGGGCCCGTACTTTGTTCAGCTCCGTCAGCGCTTTGTCATTTTCACCCATCTTATGCAATACCTCCGCGTAAAGCAAAACCATGTCGGCGTACCGCAGCAGCGGGATATCGAGGCCGGAGCTGGTGGAGATTTCGGCCGGGATCATCCATTTGCTGAAAAAAGGATACCAGAATGCCTCGCTTTCGGGAGGAGCGCTCCAGGACAGCTGGTTTTCAGTGATGGTCTGTGCGAACCGCGTGTCATTTTTGTCGAATAATTTGTGCAGGTCCCAGGTAGGCCGGCCCACGTGGTTTCCCCCGGTCGAATAGCCTTTTACGCCCCCGTTGGGCAGCAGGTCATAGCTGAGTGACTGGCCGTTCGTTCCGCCTACATACGGAAGGGAAAAAATGGCTTCCTTGTTGGTTTCGGTGGCTACCTGGAACAGGCTGCGGAAATTGGGCACAAGCTCGTAGGCAAATTCGCTGTTGAGCCTTTCCAGCAGCGTGCGCGCCGCGCTCCAGTTCTCCCGGTACACCTGCACCTTGGCGAGCAGCGCGATGGCGGCTCCCTGGGTAGCGCGGCCCTGTACGGCCGTTTTGGGCAGCTTGGCTGAAGCGTCGGTCAGGTCTTCTACAATGAGATCGTAGATTTCCTGTTCCGTAGACCGGCCTATGTTGGCGGCAGCGGTGATGCCGAGGACTTCCGTTACTTTCGGCACGCCTCCGAATATCCTGACCAGGTCAAAATAGGAGTAGGCCCTCAGGAACCTGAGCTCACCGGTAAGCAGGTCCTTTTTTCCCGTCGTGTAGTCGGTGGGGACGTCGATCTTGGAGAGAATCAGGTTGGCCCTGAAGATCCCGTTGTAAGTGCTCTTCCAGAAGGAGTTGATCTTCTGGTTGGTTGGGGTGACATCGAGCGTGTTGATGGCATCCATTCCCGGAGCTGTGGCAAAATAGGACCCGTACATGTTGTCTGACGGTATTTCCATGAGCTCGAAATCTTTGGGCACCCTGGACTGCAGCGCGCTGTATGCGCCGAATACACCCAGCTCGATGTCGCGCGCGTTCTCAAACGCATTGCTGCTGGTCAGCACCGATTCCGGGACCGGGTACAGGAGTGTATTCTCGCAGGCACCTAAAGGCAGGAGGAATATAAGCGCTGCCGCCTGGTATATCTTGTTGATTTTTTTCATTGTTCTGTTTATTTTAGACCATTGATCAGAATCCGAAAGTTAAACCTATCACATAGGTACGGTTAAGGGGCTCTGAGCCGAGGTTGACCCCGGGTGTACTGCTGATGCCCTCTATTTCTCCCCCTGTCGTACCTTCCGGGTTGTAGGCGGCATTGAGCTTCGATTTAACAAGAAGCAGGTTGTTGATCGAGGCATACACTTTCAGGTTGGCCATCTTCAGCGCTGCGGCGGCCCGGGGAAGATTGTAGCCGATGTTGAGCGACCTGACATTCAGGAAGGATGCGCTTTCCAGGTAGTAGTCCGTATTGGTATTGAACTGGAACAGCTGGCTGAGCGCAAGCGCAGGGGTTTTTCCGTCTCCGGGTTCATCCTCCGACCACCACTGGTTTTCGACACGGGAGCGTCTCATGGCGCCGAGGGTATTGCCTTCGTAGTACTGGCTTTCCCCGTTAAACATCTTGGCACCGACCGAAGCCTGTACGAATATGCTCACATCCAGGTTTTTGAAGGAGAAGTCGTTGGTCATGCCGAACAACGATTTGGGCATGAAGCTTCCCAGGATCACCCGGTCGTCCGGCGTGATTTTCCCATCCTTGTTGGCATCCAGCAGGATAGGATTCCCGGGCTTGCTCCCGGCCAGGTGCGGGGTATTCTCGATCTGCTGCTGATCCTGGAAAATGCCGGTCACTTTGTACCCGTAATAGGAGAACATAGGCACGCCTTTCCTGAGCAGAAATCCCATCGACCAGTAATCGTTGACCCGCTCGTCCACGCCGCCCAGGTCGATCACCTGGTTTTTGTTGTGGGAAAAATTGAAAGCGGTTGTCCAGCGGAAGCTGCCCCGTACCAGGTTCCTGGTATTCAGTTCGATATCAATTCCTTTGTTTTCTACTTCCCCGGTGTTGCTGATGGTGCTTGTGAAGCCGGTCAGCGCAGGAATGTTCACGCTGTAGAGCATATTGGTCGTCCGGTTCCTGTAAAAGTCGACGGACAGGTTGAACCTGTTCTGGATCATGCTGAGCTCAAAGCCCAGGTTGATGCCCTTGGTTCTTTCCCAGGAAAGCTCGCTGTTGGCCATGCTCGTCTGGGTGATCCCGTTCAACGTCACATTTCCCGGCGAGTAGATGGTATTGCTCACTGTGCCGAGGTATTGGAAATTGCCGATGTTGAAATTGCCGGTTATCCCGTAGCTGGCTTTAAGCTTCAGCTCGGAAATGCCGCGGAGCGATTTCATAAAGTCCTCTTCCGAAACGCGCCATGCGCCGGATATGGAGGGGAAGTTTCCCCATTTGTTGTCCGGGCCGAACCGGGAGCTGCCGTCGCGGCGAAAGGAGGCTTCTACCAGGTATTTTCCTTTGTAGGCGTAGTTTGCCCTGGCAAAATAGGAGATCAGGCCCCATTCCGTAGCGGATGAAGTGGTGGCCGACGGGTTGATGAGGGCGTTGTTCAGCGTTTTTACCTTGTCGTTGTTAAATGAATTGGCTACTGCGGCTATGGAAACCGACCGTGAGGTTGTCCGCTGGTAAGATCCGCCCAGCAGGGCCCCGACTTCATGCTCCTGGCCGAACGTACGGTTGTAATTCAGGATGTTTTCGTTTACGCTGCTGATGCTCCGCGAATCGGCCAGGCTTCCGGTGGTAGCCACTCCCGGGTCGCCGATGCCCCCTGACCAGTTGTTGCCTTCGCTGAAGCCGAGGGTATTTCCTACAGAAGTTTTGAAGGTAAGACCGTTGGCGATGTTGAAATCCAGGAAGGCCCGCCCGATGTTGGAAAAGTACCTGACATAGTTTTCGGTGCCGTAGAGGAATACATACGGGCTTTGCTGCCCGGACTGGCCGGAGGGAATGTAGTCTGCCGTCCGGGGGTATTTCCCGTTCACTTTCTCATTTCCGACAAACGGCGGATACTTGACCAGGTTGACCATGTTGGAACCGGCCAGGCGCCTCCTGGAATAGGAGGGGCTGAGCTCGAGGCCGAGGTTGATGAACCGGTTGATTTTCATGTCCACGTTTGCCCTGACGCCGACCTTTCTGTACCAGGAAGTTTTTAGCGTG
>JBEBSO010000393.1:0-4065 GCA_040394275.1 Telluribacter sp. | reverse complement strand
CCAGTAGGGCAGATTTGTGCTTCATCTGTTTATTTTGGTCTGAAGGGATAGCTGTTATGGGGAGGCGGTGTGAGCTCAGCAGGGCATCTGTCGGGAGACATTTGCCACGCCTCCTGCAGGCAATGGCGCCCGCGGGCTTCCGCCGAAGGGAAAATAAATAAAGGGAAGGTATTAAACTTAAACAGGCTTCAAGCTAATCCTTCCCTTTATCGGGCATTGGTGAAGACTTCCCTTCCGGGAAGCGTATGGCTTATGCTATTTCTTTATCGTGAGCGTAAGCTCTCTCATCGTTGTTTTGGTTTGATCCTTTGTAACGTTGGAACCGATAAAGTATACTTTATAAATTCCGGGTGTATCGTAGGTGAAATACGATTCTGTAATCTTGGTATTACGTATACCCCTTACAGGGAGCGCCACATCAGGTCCCGCATCGATTTTATCCAGCGTGATCGGTGTGCTGACCGCCCAGGTTTCCCTCAAAGGATCGTTGTAAGGGCTGTTGGGATCGTAAGGCACGTAAGTGGGCCTTACCGCAGTGGGATCGTACAGCGGATTTTTGGGATCGTAGATCGGGTTTGCCGGGTCATAGATCGGGTTTGCCGGATCATACTTGGGATCGTCCGGGTTGTTGAAGGTGTTACCCAGCAGCGTAAGCCGTGAGGAAGTCACGACAGACCTGGAAGGGGTATTGACCTTGTCTTCGTCAACGATCTGGAATGCGGCATAGATCTGGTCCTGGAGCATGGGGTTTGTACCGTTGAAGAGGGAATTGCTCTTCACCTCATAGGACTGGATGAGCCAGCTTCTGGCTGCCCCGTTCACTAATTGGGGTTTTGTAACGTACTTGAAAGCGATATACAATGGTTTCCCGGGGACGGCCAGAGGGGAGAGTTGCAGTGCTTTTGAGGCGACGAATGTGGCATTGGTCCCCAAAGTGAATTTTGAAGTGACATCCGTCCAGGTCGCAGCTTTTACACTGGTTAGGCTGCTGTAGTCGCCGTTAAAGTCGTTGGATACGAGCACGGCAAGCTGGTTGGCCTGTGTTCCTCCTGAAACGGCGCTCTGGAAAGAAAAAGTAGCGCCGAGCGAATCGAACTCAACGATTCTTCCATCACGGAAAGCATAGTCGTTTTTGATGGTCCCGGGGTAGAAGGAGATAACATCCGCCATCCCGGAAAATTTAAAGGTCACCTGCTCTCCGGCCTGGTATTCCTGGCGTTCGGTGGTTACGTTAAAATCCGGGGCGTCCTTTACGACAAGGTCTTTTTCGCAGGCGGTCAGCGCCAGCAGCCCGAGTCCTAGCAAATATTTACTTATTTTCATATGAATAGAAAGTTCAAAAAGTTTAAAGCGTTCAAAAGCTAAAGCAGCTGGAGTTCATGAGTTCAGGGAGTTTAAAAGTTCGAAGCGTTTAACCGCCGACCTAAAACAACTATTGACCTAAAATAACTGCCTACCTAACATAGCTATTGAACCAAACAACTAAATATATTCATCGTTCGCCTACTGCCATCCTTCGTTCTGCACCATGGCCTGGTTTACCGTCATCTCGGCAGAAGGGATCGGGTAGAGCAGGTTTCTTTCGCTTACGTTGGTGTAATACCTGATGTAAAACTGTCCGGGTGCATCGGTGGTAGTCTGGTTACCCATGTCCCGGCATACCTGGAGGAAGATCCCCCAGCGCAGCAGGTCTGCTTTCCGGCTGAGCTCGAAACAGAATTCACGCATCCTCTCATCCTGGATCGTTTCAAGAAAGGCTTGCTTAGAGGCATATTGCTCGGGTTTCAGGTCGGCGTCTTCCAACTTGTAGATAGTGGCCGTAGCGGTTGCGCCGGTTCCTCCTCCTCCAGTTATGGTAACGGTGGGCGCACTGGTATAGTTGCTGCCTTCCTGGCTGAATTTTACACCGGTCTGGTCGCGGGCCAACGTTACAGCGGTAATCTGTCCGAGATTTGATGTAATAGCCCCGACTGTAGCTGTAGCCACGGCTTGTTCTGTAGCCCCCCCACCGGAAATAGTAACGGTCGGTGCGCTGGTGTAGCCGGATCCCCGATTGGTTACCGTAATGGCCTTAATACCCGTGGACCAGCTTCTTCTCCTGATCTGGTTGACGATTTCGACCGCTTCAGGTGTGGGCCCGTTGATCGCGTTCTCTGCCTCCGCGTACATCATCAATACATCCGTAAACCGGAGCAGGGATACGTTTTGCGGGGTCGTTGTCTGAGATTTGGGTGTCAGCGTCTCGTACTCGCGGCGGAACTTCGCCGGACGGAGGTTGTACTTGGCCACCTCGGTGGTAGCGGGATTGGCCATGTTTTTACTTCCGTTAACCCCTGTTGCGGTATACACAAAGTGGCAGATGTTCCAGAACTTGCGCAGGTCGCCGGGCTCATAGCTATTCCAGAGCTTGGCAGTTATGCTCATGTAGGCATCCGCTCTGCCTGTGGCTTCCGATAGCGGGTTACTAGCCAGCGTAGGTCCGTTGATCCAGCAGTGGTTGGTCGTTTCGGTGAACTCGTCGCCCAGGCGGTTGCCCCAGAACTCCACTTCAAAGATGCTCTCTTTGATGTCGTACTTGTCGCCGGCCAGCTTGATAAAGATGTCCGGGTAAGAAGGATTGATGGAATGAGCGGGATCGTCCATGATCATTTTCGCCCATCTTTTCACCTCCGCATAACGGCTTTCGTCCTTCAGCGGGTGACCGGCCATGTGCAGGTTGACCCGGGCGAGGATACCCCTTACGGCAGATTTGCTGACGGCGCCGCCGAAGCCCAGGGAGGTGATGGAGGGAACCAAAGGCTCGGCAGCTTCCATATCCTTGATGATCTGCTCGTATACTTCACGCACGGTGTTTCTTGGCAGGTCCACATCTTCGATGGATGCGGTCGGCTCGGTTTTGACCGGCACACCTCCGAAATACTGCACCAGCAGGAAGTGATAAAACCCTCTCAGGAAGAGCACCTCTCCCCGTATCTTATCCCTTACGGCCTGGCTGATATCCGGGTTCCGGTCCAGGTTGGCCAATACGACGTTGGCCCGGTTGATACCGATGTACAGCGTATTCCAGTAGGTGGTAAGATAGCTGTCGGCAGAGCCGAAGTTGTAGTTCCAGGGGCCGGTGGTAAGCGTAGCACGGTTCATATAGCCTTCGTCTCCTGCCCATCCGTGCAGGTAGTTGACGTGGCTTCCCCACAGACCGCCTTCACCTAGCGTGTTGTACACACTGGCGCGGGCGAAGTTCAGGTGGGCCTCCGTCTGGTAATAGTTTACCGGGCTGAGAAAATCAGTCGGCTTGGTATCCAGGAATTTCTCGCAGGAGCTCAGGCACATTACTGCAGCCAGCGCGAGAAACGAATATATTTTTTTCATGTTCATGCTTTTTTAGAATGTGATTAGAACGAAGCTTTGATGCCGAAGGTGAGCGTGCGCGCCTGCGGATAGCCGGAGTAATCAAACCCGGGGGCCAGCACCTTGTTAGAGATGATCGACACCTCCGGATCCAGTCCGGAGTAGTTGTGCCAGGTGATCAGGTTCTGGGCCGAAGCGGAAAGCGTCAGGTTCGTCAGGTAAAAACGGTTGATCCAGCTGATGGGCAGCGAGTACTCCAGCGCTACGGTTTTCAGGCGAACGAAAGAGCCGTCCTCTACCATTTTCGAAGAGTAGAAGCCGATCGGGCCCTGACCCCTGGTCCGGTAGTTTTCGTTGGTCGGGTTTTCCGGGCTCCAGCGGTTGTTGTAGCTGGCAAACTGGTTCACCAGGTTACGGCCGTTGCTGTTCCCTTCGAGGGCATGACGGTTGGCGTTGTAAATGTTATTGCCGTACGACCACTGGAAGAATACGTTCAGCGCCAGTCCTTTGTAGTGGAAGTTGTTGTTGAAACCACCGATGTGAATGGGCTGGCCGCGCCCGATGATAGCCAGGTCATTGTCCGTAATGGTCATGTCGCCGTCCAGGTCACGGTATTTGATGTCCCCGGGCAGGATGGTATTACGTACGGCTCCGTTGCCTGTGATGTTGCTTTTCAGCATATATACACCCGGAGAAGGGCTGTCAAAGTCTTCGTAC
>JBEBSO010000392.1:0-4079 GCA_040394275.1 Telluribacter sp. | reverse complement strand
CCGCAGGGAAGTTGGCGATCCGCAGGGTCGTATCCTTCCATTTGCCGTAGCCGTTGCCCAGGATAATGCCGGCGTCCAGCGCCGCGGATTTTGCCAGGGCGACTGCCTCCGGGCTGCCTTCCAGGGCAATGACGGTCTGTGACCTGGCGGCCGGTTCGGCTACCAGCGGGCGGAATGCTTTGCATGCAGAAAAGAAAGTATATAAAGCCCCGGCCCGTGCGGTGATCATTTCCGCGGTGACCGCCTGTACGGGAAGGCGTGCCAGTGTTTTGAACAAAAGGAAGATACCGAGCGTATTGGGCGTGTAAGGAGTCTGGTTGCGGGAGAAATTGTCCAGCATAAACAGAAGGCTGTTGTAATGGTCCCGCTCGTTCAGGCTGCGGGCCCGGACCAGCGCTTCGGGGGACAGCACCAGGAGGCCCAGCCCCGGAGGGAGCCCCAGGCATTTCTGCACGGAAGCGAACCAGACGTCGGCCTGGCGCCAGTCCGGTGCAACGCCGCCCAGCGAGGAGGTAGCGTCTACGGCGATGAGCCCGTCAAATTTTTCCCGGATATGGGCGAGCACACTCCCCGGTATGGCGGTACCGTTGGAGGTTTCGTTATGGGTCAGGCAAAGCAGGCCTCCCGCTTTGTCCAGCCCGGGAGCCGTACCGGCGGATTCATTGAGCCCGAACGGGTGGGCGGAGGCCTCCGGCCGGAGCCGCTTCGTATATTCAAACCATTTTTCGCCGAAAGCACCGTTAAAGACGTGGTGGCTCTCCCGGCCGGTCAGGGACTGGGCGATGATTTCCCAGCATTCGGTGGCCGAAGAGGTCAGGCAGATCCGGTAACCCGCCGGCAGGCAGAGCTTCTCATGCAGGAGCGCTACCGTCTGTCCGAGCATCTCCATAAAGGGCCGGCTCCGGTGGTTCATGCTCAGGATGCCGGACCGGAAAGCCTCGGAAATGTACTGCTCGGTTTCCGGGTATATTTTGGACGGGCCTGGATAAAAGGTAATCATGACAGGGAATCCAGGTAGCGCACGGCCAGCTCATAACCTTTCAACCCCAGTCCGCATATCATGCCCCTGCACCTGGAGGTCAGGAAGCTGTGGTGTCTGAATGGCTCACGGGCGTGAACATTCGAAATATGGACTTCCACCGTAGGAGCGGGAACGGCCGACAGCGCGTCTGCAAGCGCAACGGACGTATGCGTGAGCCCGCCTGCGTTGAGAACGATACCCTGGTAGTCGAACCCGGTCTCGTGGATTTTGTCGATCAGGTGCCCCTCGTGATTTGACTGGTAGTAGGTGAGCTCGATATGCGGGAAGATTTCACCGAGCTGATCGAAGTAGTCGTCGAAGGACTGCGCCCCGTAAATCCCCGGTTCCCGTTTTCCCAGCAGGTTGAGGTTCGGCCCGTTCAGGATGAGTATTTTTTTCATACGAATAAAAAGTTCGACAGGTTTAAAGAGTTCTGGAGTTCAATAAGTTCTAAAGTTCAATGAGTTTTAAAGTTCGATAAGTTCTGGAGTTTGATGAGTTCAAGTCAGGAACCGGAATAACTATAGAACTAAAATAACTTCAGAACCGAAATGCAGAATGCATCCGCAGGATGCGCGCTACAGGTATACAAAGGAACAAAAAAAAGATAAATCCCGGTGAGGAACCATTCTTTTGTGCATTAACCTATTTTTGTGGCGGAATTTGGACCTATCAGTAATCACTTTTACGATGCAGGAGCCGGAAAGTCAGGAGCCGGATGACGAAGACGAGCTGTATGAGCACTACCGCATTGTAGCGGATAAGGGGCAGGGACTGATGCGCCTGGATAAGTTTCTCAGTATCCATGTACCCAATGTCTCCAGGACGAAGATTCAGCACGGTATTGATGCGGAAGCCATCCGCGTGAACGGGAGTACGGCCAAGGCCAGCTACAAGGTCAAACCGGCGGATGTGGTGGTGCTCGCGCTGCCGAAGCCGCCCCGGGACACGGAGATTGTCCCGGAAGATATCCCGCTTGACATCGTTTACGAGGATGAGGAGCTGCTTATCGTCAACAAGGCCGCGGGCATGGTTGTGCATCCCGCGTTCGGCAACTGGACGGGAACACTGGTCAATGCCCTGGTTTATCATTTTCAGCATTTGCCGACGTCCCGCAACGGGGCCATCCGGCCCGGGCTCGTTCACAGGATCGACAAGGAAACCTCGGGCCTGCTCGTGATCGCGAAGACCGATTACGCGATGACCCATCTTGCCCGGCAGTTTTTTGACCACAGCATCGAGCGGACGTACCTCGCGCTGATCTGGGGAGAGCCGGCAGAAAGCCGCGGCACGATCACCGGTCACCTGGGCCGGAGCGCCAGAGACCGGAGGGTACAGACGGTATACCCCGACGGAAGCCAGGGGAAACATGCGGTTACCCACTACGAGGTGCTGGAGCCCCTGCGTTATGTGTCGCTGGTAAAGTGTAACCTGGAGACGGGCCGCACGCACCAGATACGGGCCCATTTTCAGTATTTTGGTCATCCCCTGTTCGGCGATCCGGTTTATGGGGGCGACAGCATCAGGAGGGGGACGATCGGCGGGAGCTATAAGGCATTCGTTGAGAATTGCTTCAGCATACTGCCCCGCCAGGCGCTGCACGCCCGGTCGCTGGGCTTTGTCCATCCGGTTACCGGGGAATGGATGCAGTTTGATTCGCCGATGCCCGGCGACATGACCGGGGTAATTGAAAAGTGGCGGAACTTTGTAAAGTATCAGTAGATGTAGTGGTTTCCACAGTTTTACTTGCATGTAAAAAACCTCTGAGCTATGGATTTGCTTACCCGAAAAGGAAGAAAGGAGGATATCTCCTCCGTGTATGAGCTGGTGCTGGAGCTTGCGACATTTGAAAAGGCGCTTGACCAGGTGACGAATTCCGTGGAGCGCATGACCCGCGATTACGATGAAAACCTGTACGATTTTTTTGTGGCGGAGGCCCGGGGGAAAATCGTCGGCATGGCCCTCTACTATTTCCGGTACTCCACCTGGAAAGGGAAAAGGCTTTACATGGAAGACATCATCGTGACGGAATCCATGCGCGGCAGGGGAATCGGAAAGCGCTTGTTTGATGATGTTGTGGCCGAGGCGCGGGCTTCCGGGAGCACGGGCCTGATGTGGCAGGTCCTGGACTGGAATACTTCCGCGGTGAACTTTTACCGCAAGTACGGAACGGATTTCGATGACGAGTGGATCAATTGCCGTCTTGATTTCTAACCCTTCTATTCCTGGTCCTTCAACAGGTCGGGGCGCCTGGCCTTCGTGATGTCCCAGGCCATTTTAAATCTCCATTCGTCGATTTTGGCTTCATGGCCGGACAGGAGAATGTCCGGGACCTTATGGCCTTCAAAATCGTAAGGCCGGGTGTATACGGGCGGGGCGAGCAACCCGTCCTGGAAAGAATCGGTAAGGGCGGAGGTTTCATCATTCAGAACGCCCGGAAGCAACCGTATGACCGCATCGGTAAGCACCGCCGCAGGCAGCTCTCCTCCCGAAAGCACATAGTCGCCGATGCTGATTTCCATGGTGACAAAAAGATCGCGTACCCTCTGGTCCACACCTTTGTAATGCCCGCAGAGCAGGATCAGGTTTTGTTTCAGGGAAAGCAGGTTGGCCGTGCCTTGTCCGAGCGTCCGGCCGTCGGGGGTCAGGTAGATCACTTCGTCGTAAGACCGTTGCGCCCGGAGGGTACGGATGCAGCTGGCGATGGGCTCAATCTGCAGGACCATGCCGGCTCCTCCGCCGAATGCATAATCGTCCACGGCTTTCTGCTTGTGATCGGAGTAATCGCGGAGGTCGTGGATCACTACTTCTGCCAGTCCTTTCTCCCGGGCCCGTTTGATAATGGAGTGCGTGAAAAAGCTATCCAGCAACCGGGGCAGACATGTAATAATATCAATCCGCATCATCTGGGTTTTTGGCCGCATCCGGGTTGAGGTAAATGTCGAGAAGCCCCTCCGGAAGGCGGACATGTATCTGCTGCTTTTCGTGGTCCGCACTGATCACGATGTCGTCGACGACCGGGATCAGCACCTCGTTGCCTTCGTAGGCCATGGCGATC
>JBEBSO010000391.1:0-4080 GCA_040394275.1 Telluribacter sp. | reverse complement strand
CCGCTGGTGGTCCGGTACCTTCTGAACCAGTGCCAGTCCTTGTCGTTCACGGCACGCCGGAGCGAATCCAGCCGGGCCGGGCTCATCGTGATCCTGCGTTTCAGCACCTGCTCCGCAATGTAGCGGCCGACCTGCCGGTTGCCCTCCTCCCGGAGGTGAATACCATTGATCGTCAGCGGGGAAGCCGCACCGGCGTACATTTTCCGTGTCGCCGAAAACAGGTCTGCAAACCCCACTTTCTTTTTAACGGCTACTTCCTTCATGGCCTTTGTATAGGCTTCCAGGCGCCTGTTGTTTTCACTTCCGTCCGGGAAATCCGGCGATTTCAGGTTTTCATGCGCGATGGGGGAAAATAGTACAATGCGGGGCGTATTCGTGCCGTCATATTTCAGGGCAAGCGTGTGGTCTATCCAGGCGGAAAGCTGTTTTTTGAAGGCGGCAGGATCATCCTCATAAGATTCGTTGTACCCGAAAAAGGAAAAGATCACGTTGGCTTTGATACGCGTGAGGTGACTGTCGGCGCTTCCGAAGCCTTCGTGCGAACGGGGCCGGTAATGCACCTGGTCACCACTGTATCCCAGGTTGCGAAGGGTGAGGTTGTATTGAGGGTATACCGACTGAAGGTAGGTCTCCAGCCATCCGTCATGCTGAAAGCGCTCCGCAAGTGAATTGCCGATCAGCGCGATCCTGTCGCCTTTCTTCAGGACCACCGCTTCCTGCCCCCTGCTGCCTGCCGCAGCAAAAAACAGCAAGGCAAAAAGGACCATCCGGTGCATCGCACCTGTATTACTGTATTTTTTGTTCATTTTTCAAATTGATAGTTTTTCCGGGCTGCCTCCTGAAAGTTAGTGCATTTCTATCGAACAGGTGCCCAATCCGCTTCGTAAAAAGTTAAACTGCACATTGGGGTGATCGGCCAGGACCGACATCGGAACGGACGTATCCGGAATTTTATTGGAAATCATATACGTGGTAAGACGCTGCCCGAAGGGATTGTCGTGCATGCCTGCATGCCAGATCGACACTTTCCCAGTGGTCCATGTCTCCTTAGGCCCTACAGTCACCGCCTGCGTCGGTATCAACGGCACATTGCCTCCGCAATGCAAACGGGAGTTCTGCTGAACAGTGATCGGGTGGAGGTCAAGCACCCGCGTCCCCAGCTGCTTGTATTCCTCCACCGTCTGCGGACGGTCCCTGTAGGCGCCCTCACGCTGCGGAGGCTCGTTGAATGCCCAATGCTTCACATCGCCCTGGCCGCCCTGCATGATCAGGCATTTCGCATGCTGCCAGCTCGCGATGTAGTCCGATGTATCCGCTTTGGGAAAATGCAGGTTTTCTTCCGGCATGGCGAGCTTTTTGTCGATCCGGTTGTAGCAAAGCTCTTTGAAGGTCCTCTTAAAGGACAGGGAGTGCGTCTCCGGCACTTCCCTGCCGTCCATCACCCATTCGTCCATACTCCAGAAATGACCGTGCTTCACCGAAATCCCAAGCTCATTGATTATCCTGGCCACCAGCGGAAGCTGCTCGGTCGGGCCGATGGGACCGCACAATCCCACCGGGTTGTCGGCGGTCGACTGTTTCCAGACCTGTACGTACTCCAGCGCCTCTGCCGTGTAAAATTCTTCGGCGGTATCATAAAAAACAACCTTAAAGCCGGGCCGGGACAGCCTGATCATGGTTTCAGGGGTAAGCGCTGCGATCTCATCGGTCAGCTTTGTATCCAGTCCGAGGGTCGTGTAATCCCACCAACCCGGGGCTATTGAGCTTATTTTACGCATAATGATTTTGGTTGCAGTGAACAGAAAATTTATCGGGCATTATCAGGGAGAGACTGCCTTATAGGAGTCGTTGGCCAGGTACCCGTCGAGCTCCCGGAGGGGATCGTATCCTTCCTCCGAAAAACCCAGGTGGGCATGCCTCCGCCATCCTTCCGCATGTACAAAAGCGCCGGACATGGCCCCCACCTGCCTTGAAAAAGTATCCATGGCCAACAGGTAGGAGTTCATCTTCTGGCTGTCCTCGAGCCACTCCTGCTGGCTGGCGTGCGCCTTCAGGGCCTGGTGCTTCACCGGCTGGACGGGAGTCGTGTCCATGTAAAACTCCGGGTAGACCGTACGACCGAGCGGATCCAGCAACCCGTGGGGCAGCGCATGATACACCGCGCAGTTGTAGTTCCCGACAGCTGCCTGCTCCGTTCTGAAATTGGGCACTCCCCGTACGAAAGCCGCCGTTACGACGAGCCTGGCGGTATTCATATGGTCTTCCATGTAGTCGGAAGGGGCGTGGGTGAGGATCACCCGGGGCCGGACCTCCCGGATTTTGGAGGCCAGCCTGCGGAGCAGGCCCACCTCGTATACAATCTCGAAGTCGTCGCTGATCGGCTCGTGGAATTCAGCGCCCAGTATGGCTGCCGAGTTACGCGCTTCTTCCAGCCGGCGCCGGCTCGTCTCTTTTTCGTCGTAGACCGTGCTGCCACAATTCCCGCTGGACAAATTCATGTAATGGATCTCATAGCCGGCGTCCCGGAGACGAAGCAGCGTGCCGGCCATCAGGAATTCAATATCGTCGGGATGGGCCGCAACGGCCATGGCCACGTCTTTCATGTGTCAGTCAGCCGGTCAGAGTTTAACGCTTTTTCCCGTAGCCGCCGACCGGTCCGCCGCAAAAATGATCTCGTGGGTCCTGATGGCTTCCTTCAGCCCCGTCAAAGGCATGTCGGTCCCGTTTTGTATCGATTCGAAGAACGTATCAAACTGAAGCTGGTAGGGATGATCTGCCACGTCGCCGGAGTCCAGCATACCCATTGACAGCTCGCTCCACCGGTGCTTATCCGACTTCAGCTTCTCCGAATGGAATTTGTTGTCGAGGATACTCCCCTCGCTGCCGAACAAATGCGTATGGAAATAATAAGGCTGCAGACAATCCACGCTGGCAGCGCATTTGGCGATCTTGCCGCTCTTGAATTTCAGTATCGTTACGCTCGTGGTTGTGTATTCATAAGGCGCAAAAATCTCGCTTTTTGTTTTGGTATCGTAGCTGGTCACCTCTTCTACATCCGTACCCATAAACATCAGCAAGGCATCCAGGGCATGGCAGCCGGCGGTCAGCAGCGAGCTTCCGCCCCCGCTCTTTTTGGCATTCCACTCAAATTGCCCGTACCAGGGACCGATCCCGTGAAGATAATCGACTTCGGCATAGTGCAGCTCCCCGATCAGGCCCTGGTTCAAGACCGCCATGGTCGACAAAAACTGGTTGGACCAGCGGCATTCGAAACAGATACAAAAGCGGACGTTGTTCTTTTTGACCGCGGCTTCAATAGCCTGGCAGTCTTCCCACGAAAGCGCCATCGGCTTCTCCAGTATAATATGCTTGCCGGCGTTGGCCGCTGCCACGGCATGCTCGCGGTGCTGGTTGGTATAGCTCGTGATCGAAACGGCATCCACGTCACTCTTTAACAACTCCCCAAGGTCGGTATACGACCTGATGTCGCTGCCCCATTCGAGGCTTAGCTTCGAATCATCCTGGGGACGGGATGAATAAATCGCGCTGACCTTCGCATGCTTACCCGTATTGATCGCTGTAATGTGGGCAGTAGCTACCCAGCCGTAGCCAATGATCCCTACTTTTAATTTTGACATAGCTTACTGTTTTACTTATGAAAAGGTTTGATTGTCATCCGCGCTGCCGCGCTTTTTTTAAAGTTTCCTCTATGCTCACCATTGCGCCCCCGTTCTTCCGGCTTTCCATCGCGGCCTCCATAAACGCGTAAATCTCCAGGGTTTCTTCCACCGGAACCGGCGGGATGCCCGTTTTGAAAAATTCCACCGCCTTGACAACCAAAGCACGATATCCCGTAAACGCGGACAAGGCTTTGATCTCCCCGGTTGTAAATACGGTGCCGCCAAATCCCCCCCTGCCTTTCCTGATCCCGCGGAACGTCCCCGTGCGCCCGTCCTTCCAGGTCCCTACCACCACATCCTCACTCTCCGTATGGCTTACCTGCATCACCGAAGCACAGCCGGCGCCCATCACCGCGTAGAGCAGCTCCACCCCATGAATGCCATACCAAAACAAATCGGT
>JBEBSO010000390.1:0-4101 GCA_040394275.1 Telluribacter sp. | reverse complement strand
ACCTTGCCGACGCGCAGCGAAAGCTCATCCCTCAGCTGTACCAGTTCTGCAACCGATCTCACCTGGTGCTTTTGCTGCAGCGCATACAGGACATCGAGCCGGTCGCGGACCTGGCCGGCGCGCTGATCGTCCACTTCTATCCGGTCGCTTTCCCTTTCAACTTCGGCCCCGAGGTCCTTCAGCTCGATCAGGCAGCTTTGCGCACGGGCCCGCAGCCCGTCAAATTCCGGCAGTAATTTTGATACCGCCGTCAATGTTCCTACCAGCTCTTTGATCTGGTCGAGCGCCGCCCGCTCCGGGTTATCCAGCAGGCCGGATGCATAGGTCAGCCTGTCTTTGATCTCGGTGGCGTGCTCCAGCAGGTTGAGCTCTTTCTCCAGCGACTCCTGCTCTTCCTCCCTGAGGTCCGCCGCCTCCAGCTCCTGGAAAAGGTAGCTGTTGTAGTCGAATTCCCTTCTCAGCCTTCCCGCCTCTTCCTGCAGCTGCCGGTAGCGACCGGCGGCGTCCCGGTAGGCCTGGTAGGCCGCCTGGTAGGCCACCAGCAAATCACGGTTGCCGGCAAACGCATCCACTACCTGCAGCTGGAAGTCGTTGGTGCCCAGCTGGATCGAATCATGCTGAGAATGGATGTCCATCAGCCTCCTGCTTACTTTCCGGAGTGTATCCAGGTTGACGGGCGTATCGTTGATGAATGCCCTTGACTTACCGGAAGGATTGATTTCGCGGTACAGGATGCAGCTATCGGCGTAATCCAGGTCTTCCTCTTCAAAAACAGGCTCCAGTCCATACCCCCTGACATCAAATGTCCCTTCCACCACGCATTTCTGATCGGCATTGTAAAGGGACCTGGCATCCGCCCTGTTGCCCAGCAGCAACCCGATGCCCCCGAGCATGATGGATTTACCTGCGCCCGTTTCACCGGTAATGATGTTCAGTCCCGGATCAGGCGACAGCTCCAGGTGCTCGATGAGGGCATAGTTACGTATCAGAAGATGTGTCAGCATATGAGGATAAAGAGATGGTTACCAGTCACTCTGCCGGTCAAAAATCACCGATTCCACGCTATCCAGGGCAAATTCGTGCTTATGGCCGCGGTGATCGCGCAGCCTGAGCCGGCGGCTGTCGGCCCCTCCGAAAACACCCAGGTAAGAATCCCCGGTGAGCAGCACGATGTTTACATTCAGCCCTGTGATCTTTTCCGCGACCTGCGGCAGGTCCTTTCCGGGTATCCTGACAATTCTTTTACTCATGACAGCCTTTCATTTGGTGAAGCGGGTAGGTAATTCAGGATCCGAAGTTAAGGATTTTGCAAATGGAATCGGGCTCCGGTTCTGCAACAGCCGCAATTTTATGAAGATTTAATGGACAGAGGGGTACAGTAGTTTTGGATACGCGTATTGCTTTTAGATAAAACTAAATCCTAAACAAGAAATGAAAAACCTTAACCGAATTCTGTTGTTCACAGCAGTTTTTTGCCTTTTGTTTTTACCTGCCGCCTTCTCGCAAAGCAAAAAAGGATGGATCTCCCTGTTTGACGGGAAGTCACTGGATGGCTGGAAAGTGGGGGAAAATGCCGCTACTTTCTCCATCGCCGACGGACTGCTCAAGGTAGCGGGAACCCGCGCCCATCTCTTCTATGACGGACCGGTCAAAAACCATTCTTTCAAAAACTTCGAGTTCAGGGCGGTCGTCAAAACCACTCCCGGCTCAAATTCAGGCCTTTACATCCATACCGAGTACCAGGAACGCGGATGGCCGGAAAAAGGCTATGAAATCCAGGTCAACAACTCTCACAGGGACTGGATCCGGAGCGGCAGCCTTTACGACATCCTCGACGTAAAGGAAAATTACGCAAAGGACGACGAATGGTATACTACGCACATCATCGTGAAAAACAAGCGGATCATCGTGAAAATCAACGATGTCGTCGTGATCGACTATACAGAGCCCGCAAACCCGCGCAGAACGGACGACCACAAAAATAGGCTGCTCAGCGCCGGTACTTTTGCCATCCAGGGACATGATGCCAAAAGCGTGGTGTACTACAAGAGCATAGAGGTAAAGCCTATGCCCGACTGACCAGGCGAAGCTTCACCGGGAAGATCCGTATGACGATGTAAAGGTAACCGCCCCCATGGCATCCCTGCCGTACCTGGCGATACAGTGTGGTTCCAGGCTGCGATCGAAATACGGCTCTTCCCCCGCTACGGCGGAAGGTAAGGGCCCGTCCGCCCGGAAAAAAAACACGCGGGTGGTCCCGTACTTGGTATGGGGCATAAGGTCCCCGTATTGTCTCATCTCCTCCTCCGAAGGATCCTTCACCGCCACCGCATAAACCCGGACGACAGGCCCTGTGTTGTTTTCGTTGCGGTAGAAGGCCAGCTCCCGGAAGCCTCCTTTCAGGTCGCCTGTGCCGGGCAGCGAAACTGCGTCATAGACCACATAGCCAAGGGCCAGCAGAACCGCAAGCCAGCCGGCATACCTCATCATTTTACGCTTTCCCATATATCATCATCACCCGGGGTTGAACGGCTGCATCGGCGCCAGGCCGGCACGGGCCCTGGTGCCCACAAAATCCTTCAGGTAAAAGGGCTCGAAAGCGGCCAGATCCTCGAATTGCCCCTGCCGGTAGGCAGCAGCAGCCAAAATACCGACGGAGGCCGCCGACGGGACGACAGGCTGCCCGAGAAACAGCGCGGCAGGATTCTCCGCCCACAGCTCCCGGCACTTATCTGCGCCGTCGCCGAAAAAAACCACATCGTGGCTTACGAACAAGTCTTCAAACGTGCTGCTGTCCACGATCACTGCGGCAGCAGGCCGGACCTCAGCAAGGTCGGCGGTATATACCGCACAAAACACTTCCATGCGACGGGCGTCGATCATCGGGCAGAACAGCACGCTCCTGCCGGCAGCGGACAGGCCGGACGGGTAACAGGCCGTCACCCGGGCAGCCAGCGCTTTCAGGGAGTTGATCCCGATCAACGGTTTGTCCAGCGCATAGCACAATCCCTTTGCTGTGGACACGCCGACACGCAGGCCGGTATAAGAGCCGGGCCCCATCGCCACTGCCACCGCATCCAACGCCGAAAGACTCTTTCCCGCGTGCCTGCAGACCTGGTCAACCAGGGTAGTCAAAAACGCCGCAGCGGACCGGTCCCGGTTCAGCTGGTAGCACGCCAGGAGATGACCCTCCTCGTGAAGCGCCACCGAGCTGCCGCGCGTGGACGTATCAATACTTAAAATGAGCATACTTTTTCGTCAGGCGGGAGATCACTTCTTTTTAAGGATATCCCGGTACCTGTCCATGTCCCTGAAAAGATCCAGGGCTACCTTCAGCTCGTTGTCCGAATCGAACGAAGCCTCCTTGATTCCTTTTTCGAGGTAATAATGCTTTGCGATCTCCTCCTCTAAAAGTGATTTGATCTCCGCCTTGTGAATCTGAAGGTCATTTTCCTTCTGGTGAGAGAGCTTGCTGCGAAGCGATTTCAGCTGATCCCGGATCACGTCATACGACTTTTCCTTCCGGGCCGAGGCCTCCAGCGCGTTCATGTCCTTTTCTACCTGGGTCACATAATCATAATCCTTATCTGCCAGCCATTTGACGAAAGCCTGGTACTCTCCGTCGGTCAGCTTAAACTCCCGGGCCGGCCTGATGGCCGTGTGCTCCGACCGGTATTTCACCGCATAGTCAAAAAACAGCCGTTTGCTTCCCAGCGAATTGGTAATCGGCGAATAAGGCGGCCTGTCCACCACAATGTCCGGCAGCACACCGCCCCCGTCGTACACTTTCCGGCCGTTCCTGGTCTGAAATTCCGTCATCAGCGAATCCGGTATTTTCCCCACGCTTCCGTCCTCGTTGCGGTGGCTGTAATCAATGGCCTGGATACACCTGCCGCTCGGGATGTAATACTTGGCCGTCGTGATTTTCATTTTCGTACCGTAGGAAAGGTCGCGGTTGGTCTGCACAAGTCCTTTCCCGTAGGTCCGCTGCCCGACGAGCACGCCGCGGTCGTAATCCTGCATGACCCCCGCGACGATTTCCGCGGCGGAAGCGCTGTTGCTGTTGGTGAGCACCACCACCGGGATTTCCGTATCCAGGGC
>JBEBSO010000389.1:0-4123 GCA_040394275.1 Telluribacter sp. | reverse complement strand
ATACGGGAGATACTGCGGGTGCTTGTGAATATAATTGCGGATAAAAGAACAATAGGGATATATTTTCAGCCCGCGGGAAACGGCTTCATCCAGGACCAGTCCTGTCAGCGCGGAACCTATCCCTCTTCCCTCCGACTCGGGTGGAACTTCCGTATGGAGAAGGGAGATGCTGTCGCCCTCCAGCCGGTAGGAAATAAATGCAATTCCGTTTTGCAGCGGCATTTCAAACCTGCTGTGTGCTTTGTTGTCAATTATTCTGTCAGACATATCCGTTCGATACATGATTACCCGCGAGGTTGCACATCCGGAGCTTCGAACAAAGGTAGGGGATGTATATCGCCTTCACATTGATATATGATAAGAAAATCAGGGCTTTTTGAAATTGCGCACGGCGAGCTCCTTCCTTACCCTGCTCAGCGATTCGGGAGTAATGCCCAGGTAGGAGGCGATCATCCACTGCGGCACGCGAAGGGTGAGGTTCGGATACCGCCTGATGAAATCCAGATAACGTTCTTCTGCCGATGCCCCGATCAGCAGGTTGACCCGCTGCTGAAGCAGCATGACGGCTTTGTGCAGCGCCCGTACATTAAACTCGCTGAAACCCGGGACCGCGGAGGCCCTGTCGAAGAAATCACGGGAGAGCGCGATAACATGGGAGTCTTCCACCGCATCCATATAAAAGAGGGACGGCTCGTTGTAGATAAAGCTGTTGCGGTCGCTCAGCCACCAGTTTTCCGGCGCAAACTGGATGATATGCTCTTTTCCGGAGGGATCGAGCGTATAGGCGCGAAGCAGCCCTTCCGCTACAAAATATACCTCGCTGCAGACCCGGGACTGCTCCAGGAGCACAGTGCCTTTCCGTATCTTTTTCAGTACGTAAGTATCCTTCAGCCCGTCGAACGCCGACCGGGCAATCCCGGCCTTTTCCGACAGGTAGAGGCGGAAGCTATCGATAAACGGTTCCTCATTCATTTGTATTTCAGCTGTCCCTTTACACTCATTTCTTAAAGATAAAATACACCGCGCCGACCAGCAGCAGGAAACCGATGACATGATTGAGACGCAGCGTTTCGGTCCTGAAGACGAGAAGTGTGAACAGGGTAAATACGACAAGCGTAATTACTTCCTGGAGCACCTTGAGCTGCCAGATATTGAAAGGTCCCCCGTTTCCGCTGAAACCGATCCTGTTGGCCGGTACCTGGAGGGAATATTCGAAGAGCGCAATGCCCCAGCTGATCAGGATGATGCTGACGAGGCCCAGGTTACTGCCCCATTTGTATTCCTTAAATTTCAGGTGACCGTACCATGCTACCGTCATAAATGCATTGGACAGGATCAGCAGCAGAATGGTAAGAATACTTTTGTTCACGGACAAGTCGGTTTGCCGGTGCAAGATAGGTATTCTTTCCCGGCGCCGGTCAAGTCAGGCGGCAGATTTTGCGGCGGTTGTTTTTGCCCGGGTGCAATCCTGAAAAAAGGCATGGACTTACTTTTTCTGTTCAAACACTATGGTGGTCTCTGTCATGGGATTCAGCCGGGTTCGTATATAAAAAAAGCAAGATACGGGTGGTTTTACAACGAAGTTAGGGGCCGCGCGGAAGGTGGATCCTACCGGCCGCGACCGGTGAGCAAAAAAAGCCGGATAGTAAAACAGGTTGATCAGATCCGTCACCCTTTACCGGTTATCTTTGCTTTTACTAAACCCGTCCCGGGTTCAGGTGTTGTTCAAACTATTTACACACACTTAATTGATTCTGTTAAATTACAGTTCATCAACATGTTGGAGAAGATATCCCGCAGAGGAAGGACGTGGAGGAGGGGGATATCCTGGTCTGGGGCCGGATTTGTGAAAGGTTCATCAAATCCGGCCTTACAGATTACGCGCCTCTTTATCCAGCTTTTTTACCAGGCTCAGGTATTTCTTCCGGACAAACGGGAGGTTGGAATAGCCGGTTCGCCTGATGGCTTCATTAAGATCCAGCTGGTGGGTGGCGGTTAATTCGCGGATAAATCTGATTTTTTCCCGGAGGCAGTACCCATGGTAGGTTTCCCCGGTATATTTTTTAAAAACCCTGCGAAACTTGGAGCTGCTCATGTGGCACAGTTGGGCCGCCTGGTCGGTGGAGGGCAGCGCCTGATTCTGCCGGATGCAGGCAACGATCGATTCGGCAAGGGAGACCAGGCTTTGGTCGGCCGGAGCCGTTTTTTTCTGCTGCGGCCGGTCGGGCAGCCGTCTGAAGGCCATCAGGATAAGCTCTATACTGTCCGAATGGATCCGGTACATCCGGGCCGGTGTGAAGACAGTCCAGGCCGACAAATCTAAAAAGCGGAGGATCAGCCCGTATTGTTCTGTAGTCAATGCATACGTCAGGCTGAACTTCCTGCCGGACAGAAGCGCGTTCCTGATCTTCTCGTGGCGGCCGGCAAGGTCCGGCAGCAGCATCTGAAGCCCTTCGACCGTAATGAGAAGCAGCAGCTGCCGGACCGGCTTTCCTGTAGCTGCCTGGCCGAATGCTTCCCGGTCAAAAGACTGAAGCCGGAGGGTCTGCGGGGCGGTTCCTGCCGGTGCGCCGGCTGCCAGGTCATGCCTGAGCACAATGATTTTCCGGGAGGAAGCCTGCCCGGGAATACCTGTATGGCCTGTATGGATGGTCACATCGGACACAATCGCGGCGATGTGCTCATGAAGGCAAATGAACTGGATCCAACCGTCGCCGCAGCCGGCGGGAACCCGGTAGTAAACAGGATGGCCGGTGGGGAAGATTTTCCCGGATTTGAATCGGTGTATCAGGTCGCGGATCGGGTTGGGCGGACCGGAACCCGGTGGAGCGGTCGTAGCGTCGGGCATGGTCGGAGGTTACCTTTCGTTCAGTATGCTGTGGGGGGCGACGCCGAATTTTCTCTTAAACCGTTTGATGAAGAATCCATAGCCGGAGTAGCCGGATACCGCCGCCACGTATTTCACCTGTTTCTTTTCATGGTAGAGCAGGTGAAAGGCATGGTTCAGTTTCTCATCTGTACAGAATTCGTGGTAGCTGCGCCGGCAGCAGCATCGGAATATTCTCCTGAATTTGGAAACGCTCATGCCGCAGGACCGGGCTGCGTTTTTGAGACCGGGTGCTTTTTCACCTTTACGGATGGCTTCTGCAATACGATCGCAGCAATACAGGACATTTTCCCGGTCGGATTTTGCCGCCGGACCGGACATGCCCGGCGAGCGGCCCAGGGCGAGGTGCAGTAATGAAAGACTTTGTTCTGCAAAGCAAAGCTGCCCGGGAGCATCCCGGCTGTTCTTCCTTCCCAGTAAGACGAGCTGCTTTGCTGCTTCGAGCATCCGGGCGTCTTCCGGGGAGCCGGGACCGATGCGTTGATCCGTGCGGCCGGGGGACATCGGCGCATGCCCCCGCGGAGAGAACAGCCTCAGCAGGACGGGAGAAACCATGAAGACAAAGATGCTGTTGCGGAGATTTACCGGGGGAGGGCCGGGGCTGTCTTGCCCGTAAAGGCCGGATATCTTTAAATGCGGTGTACCGGGCGGGCTTAACTCAAAGACCAGCAGCATCTTTTCGGCCGGGAGGGCCGGCGGTACCCTGTGCCCCGCCGTGACCGTATCCTGCGGATCCCAGATCAGGACCTGGAGATGGCTGTTGATGTGCACAGGACGCCCGGGAGGGAGCTTGCTGATGGAAATTAGGTCTTCGGCGGGAGGAAATGTGTTGTTTCGGAATGCGGGATGAAATGTATTCATGGAGAAGGCTGAGGGTTTGATGGCAATGGTGTCTACCGGTTTCCTGCCGGAAATAGCCGGTTTCTTTGCTTCAAGCTCAGAGAATTAAACGGCTTATGCAAAAAAATGCGGTGAATGCAGCGGGAATTTGTGAAAAGTGCGATGAAATACGCTTCCTCTCAGGCGGAATTCCCATGAGCTGTGAGCGTCCCGTTACGCTGATTAATGCCGTACCGGAACCTTGATTTTGATCTCAAATACATTTTCCTGGTCGGCAATGCAGAGGCAGTGGTTGTGCGGGAAATAGAGCTCCAGCCGTTTTTTGATGTTAGACAACCCGATTCCCGAGCTCCGGGACCGCTGACGCGTCCCGAAGGGAGACTTGCTGTTCCGGGC
>JBEBSO010000388.1:0-4144 GCA_040394275.1 Telluribacter sp. | reverse complement strand
CTTTTTTGAAATTGAGCGAGTAGTCCACCACAGCCTCGCCGCCGATGCCTACGATGGTCAGCTCCCTGCCCAGTTGCCAGGCCTGTACGGGGTATTCGTAGTAGGTCTGGAATGTAACGCCTTCGTCCAGTTGCCGGAGCATCCGCTTTGCCCAGCGTGCCTGGATGGCATTTCCTGTCTCGGCGATCGGCTGCAGCTTTTCGCGGGTGGCCATTTCCAGGTAATCCAGGTTGACGTATTGAAAGGCGGTTCGCAGCCCGGGGGATATCGGCTGTAGTTTGGCGGACAGCTGCCCGGCCACGGCGTCGGAAAGCATTTTCCCGTATTTTTCGCAAAGTGCAACGGTGCGCCTGGGTAAGGGATTCTGATCACCGCCGCAGGTGTTGAAAAACATGGCTGTGACGCCGGGGAACTGCTGCTCGAGGTTGACCTGCGCGTAGCCGGGGTAATCGCCCGACCAGAAGTTATGGCTCAGGGTGGTCGGGTGGCAGGCATAGCCGAACAGGACGCCCATCAGCTTTCCTTTCCTGTCTTTGATGGCCAGCACGGGCACGCTGTGGTCGACAGGTCCTTTGAGCGCGGTACCTGATGCGAGCAATGCGGGTACTTCCGCCTCCTTGTTTTCTCTCCGGTTGACGGCAAAAGTGGTGCGGCCCTCTCCTTTGGAAAGCTGTGCGGGCTGTATATTTTTTAAAGCGCTGTCGATGGCGTTGAGGATTTGGTCTTCCATCCACAGGCCGTACTCGTAGACGAGCTTGCGCTGGGCTTCGTCGCTGGGGTAATAGTCCTGGAGATCATCCTGCAGGCAGGGCCCGGAGTGGTTGTGGGAGAAGGTGAGCATGACGTCGGCCTGGCTGAATCCGAAGCGCTGGTGTATTTTCTTGTACAGCCGCTGGTAAATGGTTTTGGACATTCCCTGGTGGTCTGTAGAGATGAGGACGGATTTTTTTCCCCCCGGTGCTTCGAGCACCAGCACCTTGGCCCAGATGTCGTGCAGCTTGCCTTCCGGAGCGCGTTTGGAGCCGTAGCCGGCGAGCCATACATCGGTTTCAGGTGTGATGATGACCCGGCCGATGCCGGCCTTCCACCCGGGTTTCCCGGCTTCGGCCAGGGGATCCGGGCCATGGGCGCCGGGATGGGCGCAAGTGAGCCCGGCGGAAGTGATGCCGTGCAGGCCACAAAACAGGCAAACAAGAAAGGTTACTGCTTTTTTCATTTGAATAAAAAGTTCAGGAGTTTAAAGAATTAAAGAAGTTCAAAGTGTTCTAAAGTGGGACTGCAGGGCTCCGGAATGCCAAATTTAAGAGTTCTACAGTTAATTGTTGCCGACCCGCACTTCATTTACGAGCTTGCGTGCGGTCTGCGTGATCCGTTCCTCGATGTCGCCGGCCCAGCGCCAGGCAGGTCGCCCGTACTCATCCAGGTGGCTCCCCCCTTCATATCCGCCCTCTTCCCAGACCCTGCGGGAGGGAATGTAAGCCGCCATTTCGTTGGTATAGCCCGAGATCCAGGTGTTACCCTGTCCGAATTCCTTTTTGAAGTGGAGGGAGTAATCCACTACGGCTTCGCCGCCGATACCTATGATGGTCAGCTCTTTTCCCAGCTGCCAGGCCTGTACGGGATATTCGTAGTAGGTCTGGAATGTAACACCCTCGTCCAGCTGCTTCAGCATACGCCTGGCCCACCGCGACCGGAGGGCATCACCGGTTGATGCGATGGGTTGTAATTTTTCACGGGTGGCCATTTCCAGGTAATCCAGGTTAACGTATTGAAAGGCGGTGCGCAGCCCGGGGGATATCGGCTGTAGTTTGGCGGACAGCTGCCCGGCCACGGCGTCGGAAAGCATTTTCCCGTATTTTTCGCAAAGTGCAACGGTGCGCCTGGGTAAGGGATTCTGATCACCGCCGCAGGTGTTGAAAAACATGGCTGTGACGCCGGGGAACTGCTGCTCGAGGTTGACCTGCGCGTAGCCGGGGTAATCGCCCGACCAGAAGTTATGGCTCAGGGTGGTCGGGTGGCAGGCATAGCCGAACAGGACGCCCATCAGCTTTCCTTTCCTGTCTTTGATGGCCAGCACGGGCACGCTGTGGTCGACAGGTCCTTTGAGCGCGGTACCTGATGCGAGCAATGCGGGTACTTCCGCCTCCTTGTTTTCTCTCCGGTTGACGGCAAAAGTGGTGCGGCCCTCTCCTTTGGAAAGCTGTGCGGGCTGTATATTTTTTAAAGCGCTGTCGATGGCGTTGAGGATTTGGTCTTCCATCCACAGGCCGTACTCGTAGACGAGCTTGCGCTGGGCTTCGTCGCTGGGGTAATAGTCCTGGAGATCATCCTGCAGGCAGGGCCCGGAGTGGTTGTGGGAGAAGGTGAGCATGACGTCGGCCTGGCTGAATCCGAAGCGCTGGTGTATTTTCTTGTACAGCCGCTGGTAAATGGTTTTGGACATTCCCTGGTGGTCTGTAGAGATGAGGACGGATTTTTTTCCCCCCGGTGCTTCGAGCACCAGCACCTTGGCCCAGATGTCGTGCAGCTTGCCTTCAGCGGAACGCTTGTAGTCATATCCGGCGAGCCATACATCGGTTTCAGGTGTGATGATGGCCCGGCCGATGCCGGCCTTCCACCCGGGTTTCCCGGCTTCGGCCAGGGAATCGGAACCCGGCGCGCCCTGATGGCTGCAGGTGAACCCTGCTGAGGAGGCGCCGGGGATACCGTAAAACAGCATGAGTAAAAGGGCAAAAAAGGTCGATGGCTTTTTCATCAGGAGCACGCAGATAATTGGTTTGGTCTTTCCCGGATCCGGATTAATGCCCAAGTTATCAATTTATTGGTTACGCTGTACCGTTAAAAGCACCGGATTCTTCTGTACGCCGGCGATCTCCCGATTTGCCCGTTTCAGGGGCGGAGCTCTCAATAATTGCTCCTTTCAATAGCTTATTTCGGCAACACGACCCGCTGTGCTCTGACCGTACGGAGGCAGGAAGGCGTTTGAGAAAGCCCGGACGGGTTGCCGGACCAGCTGCGGGCATGAGGTCAAAGGGAAAAGCGTATCCACCGGATATTGGATACCAGGTTTTCATAGCACCAGAAGCTGACGAGCACCGAGCCGTCGGACAGCAGGGTGACATCAGGCGCCCCGAATTTCAGCTCGTTGAAATCCTGCACCATGTTGTCACTTTTGTCCAGCACGTTCCGGTTCGCCGTGCCCCAGAGCGGGACTTCACTTTCGTTGATCCACCGGTTGTTTTGAAGGCGGCAGGTATTTGCCCACAATCCCGGCTGGTCCATACGCCGGTACACGGCAAGTACCCGCCCGTCCGGGAGGGCGGCTATGGCCATGGTTTGTCCCTGGATGCCCGTGGAAGCAGGGGGAAGCCAGGTCTGTCCGTTGTCAAGGCTCAGGCTGTAGTGATTGGGGAGGTCTTTGCCGTTTTTTTCGTCATATACCCAGGCGACAGCGAGCAGGCGCCCCGCTGACGGGAGTTCGATGATCTTGCCTTCCCAGTAAATGAGTCCGGCTGCCGAGCCGTCCATCACGTCGGCATAGGCCGGCCAGCTCAGACCCGTGTCGTCCGAAATCCAGGCGACCATTTTCATGCCGTTGGGACAATAGCCGTCCCAGCCGCGCCAGGTAGAGGTCGGCCAGAGCCAGCGGCCGTCTTTAAGCGCTACAATCCGGCTGCACAATTCAAAAGACGGGCCTGTCAGCGGAGGGGAAACCAGTTGGGGAGCTCCCCAGGTGACCCCGTAGTCCTGCGATGTTACGATCAGCGTATCGGTGGGGACAAACCCGATATTCCCGGGATTGGCAAGCCCCTGCCCGTAGTGATTTTCCCGATGATGCTGAACAACGACCGCAACCACTCTGCCCCCCGGGAATGCGGTAATTCGTGCCGAATTCGAAAGCAGCAAATCGGGTTGCGATGGCAAAACAGTCTCCGGGTCGGACCAGGTTTGGCCCCCGTCGGACGAGCGGGAAATGTAGGTGTTGAGATTGGCTGCTTCAAAGCTTTCCCCGACGGTAAAGGAAGCAAGCAGATCACCGTTATCCATTTCGACTACGGACGGGAAGTAGGCATGTCTGCTAAAAACGTGGGGGATGGGATTGCGGTAAATGATTCCACTGTCGTATTGCGTCTTGTTCATGTTT
>JBEBSO010000387.1:0-4152 GCA_040394275.1 Telluribacter sp. | reverse complement strand
CCTGCTGCCGCTGGCCGACGAATTCGGACAGGATATCCATGTGCTGAGCGTAAGGGGCCATGTGCTGGAACATGGCATGCCCCGCTTCTTTAAGCGGTTAGGCGCCGGGGTGTTTGATGAAGAAGACCTGGCTTTCCGGGCGCATGAGCTTGCCGATTTTCTCCAAAAAGCTTCTGACGGGCTGGGCTTCGACCCGCGCCGTATCGTCGCGCTGGGATATTCCAACGGTGCAAATATAGCCGCGGGACTACTGGCGCTGCATCCTGGTTTGCTGGCCGGTGCCATTCTTTACAGGCCTATGCAGCCCTTCCGGGAGGCCGGGAAGCAGCTGGAAAATACGAAGGGTACGCCGGTTTTCATCAGCAACGGCAAGGCGGATCCGACTGTCGATACCTACCGGGCCGAACAGTACGCTGCATTGCTGAAAGAGGCCGGCTTTAATGTAGAGGCGCATGATCTGCAGGCAGGTCATCAGCTTACCCGGGAGGACCTGCAGCTGTCGGCTGCCTGGTTCGGGCAGCATTTCGGGAAAGACGCAACCGGCTGACGGGCGTTTCTGATGGAGTTTTGCCTGAAACAGAATTTAATTCTGAAATTGACCCGAATGTGGACGTTATTTGGTCGATATGGTAGGTGATTTGGCGTGACGTGAAGATTATGTCTTCTTTTGGTCTGTAGTTTAAAATAATATTTGGTGAAGTATTCAGGTGACTGCCGTTCCGTGCCGCCGGCAGGCAACCCCTTCCAGTCGCCGGGCGATGTTTTCGGCGGCTTTTCGTCCCGTTTCTGCGCCCCCGTTCATAAAGCCCTGGAAATTCGGGCTGCAATGCTCGCCGGCAAAGAAAATATTTCCGACGGGCAACGCTTCCAGGCCTGAAAGAGACGTCCACTGGCCGGTTTTGTAGCAGGCATAGCTTGCTTTGACAAACGGGTGGGTGCTCCACAACGCAGTACGGTAAGTCCCGGTGTAATTTTTTGAGCTGCCGGGATAGACTTCACCGAGTTTTTCCACATATCCGGTGACGGTGCTTTCGGGCAGTCCGTGCGGTCCGGCCTGCCCGGCCAGCCTGAGGGAGGCCGATCCGCCCAGGAAAACGGTGTAGGTGCCCGGACCTTTGCTATGCTGAAGTGGTGTGCTGTCCCAGCCATTTTGAATGTCCCGGTGAAACAGGCAGCCGGCAGAAGGGCTGTTTCCCTCCCTCCACGGCCTGCCGGCAAATCCCAGGATGAGCTTGTTGTTCTGACCGTACCCCAACTGATGAATGCAGGCTTTCTTTTCGGGTCGCATGTCCGCTACTGCGAAGTCAACCTCTTTTAACACGCTGAACGGTAAGGTAAGCACGACATAGTCGGCGACTACCGGTTTTCGTCCTTCAAAACTCAGTGCATATCGGCTTCCAGCCTGCCTGACCGAGGTCAGCCGGTGGTCGTAGGCGATCCGGTCGCCGAGCCCGCCGCTTAGTCTCTCAATGATTTGATAGTTGCCGCCTTTTACCTTATACCGTTCGTCGCTGTCGCCGAAAATGGAGAAATCGTCGCCGGGGCCGGTGCCGATCATGCCGACCAGGTTGAGGCAGGACTGCTGCCCTCCGTCCAACCCATATTCGGCGGTATACGCGCAGATCAGCAGATCCTGCAGCCACCGGGGGCAGGGTAAGGCCCGGGTGTATTCTTCCAGGGAAATATGATCGAGCTGCCGGGCATAAGGCGTATCGTAGCGGATCCCGCATTTCGAAAGATCGGATTCGATTCCTGTCGCAGCTTCCCGGAACCCGTAAATAACATCCCTTTCGGAGTATACCCTGCCGTTGAAGAAAAAGGTATCTTTAACGAGGTGGTGGGCGGTGATGTCGGCGAAGGTGTCGTCCAGCTCGAGATCGAATGCCCGGACCAGGTCGAGCATGTCTTCGTGGCCGGAGTCGATGAATTCCCCGCCGAATTCCGTGTAAAGGCCGTCGCCGAAGATATTTCTTTTCGTGGATATCCTTCCTCCCGCTACTTTTCCGGCTTCGTATATGTTGGCTTTTATCCCGCTTTTACGCAAATGATAGGCACAGGTAAGCCCGGCGATGCCGCCGCCGACGATGGCTATCTCCGGCTGCCTGCCGGCAAAGCTCCTATCTCCGGACGCCTGTTCTTTTCTCTTTGAAATACAGGAAATGCCCAGGGTGGTCAGGGTACCGGATCCTATTGCAGCCAGGAAAGTTCGCCTGCCCCGGAGACCGGGCTTTTTCAGCTGAAGGATGGCGTCTGCGTCCTGGTCGCCCCGCCTGTTTAACAGGGAGGCGGTTTTGCAGGAGGCGATGAGTGATTTCAGGAACTTACTTCGTGCATTTTTCATGTCAGCGGTCTGCTTGGGTCTTCTTTCACTGTGGAGGGTAAACAGCGAAATGTGTTGTTTGCAAAGTCCCGCGGACCGGCTGAGATACATCCCGGAGATCTGTTCCGGATACTAAGTTAAAAATTTTGGCTGCTGCCGGCTTTCCCGAGGCAAAAAAAAAGGGCTGTTCAGGTGAACAGCCCTTTCCTGCATATTTTTTTTAGCGAAGTCCCTCCAGGTCAAATGCAAAGCCGATGGTGAAAAGGCTGCCGTCGTAATGCCAGGGCACCGAACTCAGCGCCGAAGCAAACGTCCACTGCATTTGCGCTTTTATAAACTTGTAGCCTCCCCGCAGGGTGACCGACGGCTCCGCGAAGATATGGAGGTTGTCGTCGATCCGGACATTGTCGCTGGTGAGGAGATTTTTCCCCCTCAGGTAGTCCTCATTGTACCCCTTGGCATCAAAATTACGGTATTTCAGACCTGTAAACCTCATATTGAAGGAGGCGTCAAAGTAGTGGGACCGGAAAGTGATGCCGGGCTGGAGGAAATACCGGGTGGCATTCATGTTGACGTCGCTGGTGATGTTGGCTATCCCCGCACCGGCGTAGGCGTCTGCGAGCAGCTTGATGCCGTTGTCTTTTTCCAGGAACTCCGAATAGGTCCCTATACCCAGTTCGGCCAGATTGGCTTTTGCGCTTACGCGCCCGACGGCGGGATCCGGGTTGGCGGTCACCGTGTAGTCGTAAGCGGAAAACCCGCCTATGATTCCGAGGTGTTTGACCGGGCTGCCGGCGGCCTGGATGTTGATGACATGGTTGGTGGAGGTGGTGGAATTTACAGTCTCATTTCCGAAGGCACCGTTCATCACGAGGTGTACGTCCCCTTTGTCCGACAGCATCGGCGCATTGATGCTGTTGGGCTGGTAATAGTACCTGCTGCACGAAGACAGCGCCCCTGCCAGGAGAATCAATGCGGATAGAAATTGTCTTGTTGCTCTTTCCATGGAAATAAAGTTAAAGTGTTACGCTTTCAATGAATATAATTACCATACCATGTCCTGCCGGCAGGCGCGCTTCCGCTATCTTCTTTCAAATATATCTGTGACGGAAGCCCGTATGTTTTCACAGATCCTGACGAGCGGCAAATCGATGGAATCTTCACCGAAAGGATCTTCGATTTCCTCCGCGATCACCTCCAGGCTGGCCAGGACGTAAAATACGAAGCAGGAGAAGGGAACGACCAGGTAGTGCAGGCTGAAGATGTAGCCCAGGGGAAGCGTAAAACAGTAAAACGAGATAAATTTTTTGAGAAAAGAGCTGTAGGAATAGGGAATGGGGGTGTTGCGGATTCGTTCGCAAGCCCCGCAGATGTCTGTAAAAGACCTGATTTCGGCGTTGAGAAAGAGCATTTGCTCGGGCGAGATCACACCTTCTTTCTGAAGTGCGACCAGCCTGCCGATCAGCTCGCCGGCGATGACATTGGGCAGGTGCTCCCGGTTGTTGAGATAGGTGATCGGGAAGCCGTCCAATGCTTCGAGCTCATGAGTGTGGCGATTTTTCCTCAGGTGGTTCTTCAGGACAAACGCGTAATTGGGGATCATTTTTTTGAAAAAACGTTCCTCTTTTTCATTTTCGGGGCCCAGGAGGTGGTGAATTTTCAGGGCCAGGTTGCGGCTGTTGTTGACGAGGGACCCCCATTGCTTCCGGCCTTCCCACCAGCGGTCATAGGCCGTATTGGTGCGGAACACCAGCAGAAGCGAGATCACGAACCCCAGCAGGGAGTGGACGAGGGAGACGTTTTTCAGATCGGTGTTTTCGCCGACGCGCCAG
>JBEBSO010000386.1:0-4160 GCA_040394275.1 Telluribacter sp. | reverse complement strand
AGCGAAAGTACTACATGGCTTATAAGAGGCTGTAGGCCTTAAGTAAACGACATTGATGCAACAATCAGGTAATGCTCAGCTTTCCACAATACCTTGAAAGCCCTGAGCGCGGTATAGAGCAGGTTGGCCGCCGCCTGCCTGGAGATGCCGAGGATCTCCGCAATCTGCTCGTTGGTGAGCTCCTCGAAAAACTTGAGATGCAGCACTTCCTGCTGGCGCCGGGAAAGCCGGAGCAACGTATGGTGTATCTGGTGGGCCTGCCTGTTATATGCTTCCTCTTCCGCAAAACCCAGCCGGTATTCGGTGTCGGGCATGACTTCCTCTTCCATCTCCTCCAGGTCGATCTGCCGGGCACGCTTCTGCTTCTCCCTGAAAATCTGGTGCCTCAGGGCTTTGAAAAGATAAAATTTCAGATGGCTGGTCTCCTGCAGATGTTCCCTTCTGTCCCAAAGACTCACCATCAGGTCATGCAGGTCGTCGCGCAGCTGCTCGGGGTCATTCTGAAACCGGATGCCGTAGTCGAACATGGGGCGGTAATAGCGTAGCAGCAACTGCTCAAAGGCGGCTTTGTCACCCTTGCGAAAGGCTTCCCACATGTCTTTGTCCTGATCAGCCACGGGAATCGTTACTAGTTTAGCCTCGCTAAGGTAACGAATTGCATTGTTTTTACAAAAAACAGGAAAAAGAGAACAACCCTCTTGCCTGCTTCTCCTCCAGGTGAGACCGGACAGGCTTATTTGTTCAGCACGGTTTCATAGAGCACCGCCCCGCTTCCGTTGACCGCCTTCACGTTCAGCCGGCTGCTGCTGAGGGAGATATACATGAACCCGTTTTCGGAAGCCTGGAAACGGCTGTAGGCCACTCCATCCGAAACATCGGTCAGCTTTGACCCGGCTCCCGACACAAACTGGTGGGTATGCCTGCCCTCGGGCTTCAGGTGCTGGAGCGAATGGTCGTGCCCGGAAAGGTACACATCCACCTTATGTTTTTCGAATGGCCCTTCAAGCACCTTTCTGACCGCCAGCGTATCGTAGTTGCTGATGCGCGGACCGACCGTATAAGCAGGGTGATGCCCCACGGCAATCTTCCATTTCACATCCGGGGAAGCCTTTTCGAGGGTCTCGCCGAGCCATTTCATCTGCTCCGCCCGCTGCACTTCGTGCTCGTCGCGGATCAGGTGATTGGTGTCCAGCATCAGGAAAAGCACCTTGCCTTTGTTTTTGCCCAGGGATTGTTCCATGGCGTAGTAGCGGGCCGGCATTTTCCACCGGCGGCTTATCTTCGAGTACCGGATCTGCGCATCGGGATCTTCCCCGTAGTCGTGGTTCCCCAGGACACTGTACCAGTCGCACTGCAGGGAATGCGCGGTGTATACATTTTCGAAGGAAAAATGCCACAGCGGGTCATGCTCACTGACGACTCCTTTGGGGTACAGGTTGTCGCCGGTAGACACAACAAACTGGTTGCGGTTGCGCGCGGCCCATTCCCCCATCTGCCTGCCCACCTCCAGCTGCTGGTATTCGCCGTTTCGTCCCCAGTCACCGACTGCCATAAAATGCAGGTCATACTTGTCATCCGGCAGGTGCGCTGCCGCGATATCCTCACTTTCGATATGTGTCACCTGCTGACCGGATACCAGGTCCAGCGGCCCGAGGAAAGGTACGCCTACGGAGGCTTTTACAAAATCTCTGCGTTTCATGCGCGGGGGGTATTGCTGTGATGATTCTAAAAGTAATACTGAAGAATATTCTTCTTATACCCCTTGCTTCCTGTAAAAATTTGCTTTTGTCTGAAGCCGGTTTGCGCTCCGGCAGATGGAAATACCGCCGGGAGCGTTGTTAAAGCTCCCTTATTTTCAGGTTTTTATACGCCACAAACCCACCGTGGTCCTGCAGGCCTATGGAGCCTTTCAGCACCTTCGCGTAATCGAACGGGGCAAATTTGCTCTCCCGGACCAAAGCAGCCCACTCCGGGGAACCGATCGTGTACTCCACCACCCTGCGCCCGTTGAGCCAGTGCTCGATGTGCCCGTTCCGGGCCACGATCCTGGTGAGGTTCCATTCGCCTGCGGGGCGGGCGGCCAGCGACAAGGGGGCTTTTACATCGGAAGCGGAGCCGGTTTTCTGGTTTTCGTTCAGCTGCTGCGGATAGTCGTTGTCGTCGATGATCTGGAACTCAGGCCCTGTGAGGTACATCCTGGCGTATTTTTTGTCCTCCTGCACATAGTAGAATATCCCGCTGTTGCCCTGCGCATCGATCTTCCATTCCGCAGCCAGCTCAAAATCCGTAAAATGCCGGTCGGTGACAATGTCCCCGTTTTTCCCGTTGGTGAAGAGCACGCCGTCCTTCACCTGCCAGCCGGTCAGGGTATCTTTCAGGTAGTTGTGCCATCCGGCCGTTGTTTTACCGTCAAACAGCAGCTGCCACCCGGCCCTTTTCTCCCGTGCGGTGAGCAGGTTGTCCCGGTCGACGCTCCGGGCCATATCCTCGCCTCCTACCCCAACGGCGCCGGGAAGTCAGATAAAGCCGAGCAAGACAAGTATAAAAAGTGATCGCATCCATTCAGGGGTTAACCGGGCCGGACGCATCCGCGCCAACGACCAGGCAAATATTATTTTGCACATAGACCAGAAACAGGGAACCTCCCGGCTTTTACGGGTAACATACAGAACCAGGACCTCCTATTAATAAATATAATACTCGTTTTACAGAATAATATTCTGTTTCGAAGAGAAGAGACCGCCGAAAAGGCAGCCTCTTCGTCACACCGGCAAGCTGTTCAGGCCGGCCAGTGGGTTTCCAGGCCCTGTGTCCTGATCCAGGCCTGGAAATCTTCCAGCCTGTCTTTTTGCGCACGGACCGCCCTCGGGATCACCTTCTTGTTTTTCGCATAAGTGATCAGCATACCGACCGCCTCCCCGATGCTCCACTCCACGGGGTGAAGGCGGTAGCAGCCGTTGGTGATGTGCGTGGTACCGATGTTCTTGTTGGCCGGCAGCAGGTTATTGACTCTTCTCGGCAGCAGGGCGCCCAGCGGAATCTGGAAAGGCAGCGACCCGAAATCGATGTAATTATCGCCCCGGTTGCTGGGGTGCAGGTCTATATGGTAATATCCCGTTCCTACGCTATCGTAGAAAGCGGCTGACTTTTTACCTTCTTTCTCGCCGGCCACGAGCTTCCTGTTTTCGGCACCGACATGCTCTTCGAGGACGGTAAATTCCGCGCGTATCCTCCTGGATTCACGGATGTACGGGTACATGGCCATGCCGTCCTGCGTACCCATCAGGTCGCCCCGCAGGCGCAGCCCCGGCCAGCCCTGTCCGCCGTCCGGCCTGGGCGCTTCAGTCTGCAGCCAGTAAAACAGCGAAAGATTCTGCCTCCTGGCGCCGTCTACCGATTTCCTGAATTCTTTTTCGCTGACATCGATCAGGTTGCCCGCAAAATAGTCGTTCTGGGGCCAGTTGACGATGGTGGCATCGCCGTCATACGTGCCGGGTGCGTAGTTGTGCCGGTTGATCATCCGCCGGTAGAGCCACAGGTTCAGGCTGTTGCCTGTCTTTTCACCCAGCGGATGAAAACCCAGCTCCCTCGGCTCGAGGGTTTTGGGATTGGAGTATTTCAGGTCCAGGATCCTGCCCGACCACGCCGGCGTCATTTTCGGTACGAAGCTGCTCCAGTAATTGTAATCTGCGGGCTTGCCGATCACGTTATTGATGCCCGGCTGGTAGTCCATGGCAAAGCACAACGTAAAGGCCTGGTTGTTCTCGGGGTTGGCCTTTTCCGCCGCGTGCAGCTCTTTGGTTTCGGCTTTGGACTCGGTGCCGGTCACGTATTCCGTTTTCGTGAGGGGAAGTAGCTCGCCGGTTTCCGATGCATCTACGAAATACGGGGCCTGCGCCACTACTTTTACTTTGCTGAAGGTATGGGCAAATTCGATCGCCCGCACCTCGTCACCGGATATATCCGCTTTTACCGGCTTGTAATTCAGCAGAATCTGCAGCCTGCCGGTGCTGATATAGGGGAGCAGCATTTCATACATTACGGCCACGGCGACCCTCGGCTCATGGCAAATCCTGGATACGCTTCCGTCGCCCGGGTTCAGGTATTGCCTGGCCCTGGCTTCTTTGGTAAGCGGGTAGTTTCTTTTGTAGTATTCCCTG
>JBEBSO010000385.1:0-4192 GCA_040394275.1 Telluribacter sp. | reverse complement strand
TGTACCCGCCGGACGAAATGCGGGGCCGTGTCCAGGCGGTAAACGGGATTTTCGTGAGCTCTTCCAACGAGCTGGGGGCCTTCGAATCGGGAGTAGCAGCCAAATTTATGGGTGCTGTCCCGGCCGTGATGATGGGCGGCGTGATCACGCTGGTCTTTGTCAGCTGGATATATGCCCGGTCAAAGGATTTGTTCGGGGTCAGGCTGGTCTGAGGTCGTGCCGCGGTCGCCCGCCTACAGCTTGCCGCGGAGGTAGTCGGCCGTGTGGTTTCCCTGGAGACGGATCATTTCTTCGGGTGTTCCCTCGAAGGTGATATAACCTCCTTTCTCTCCGCCTTCCGGGCCCAGATCGACAATCCAGTCCGCCGATTTGATTACCTCCATGTTGTGCTCGATGATGATGACGGTATCCCCCTGTTCCACCAGTGCATTGATGGATTTCAGCAGCTTTTTGATGTCATGAAAATGCAGTCCGGTTGTGGGCTCGTCGAAGATAAAAAGCATTTTCCCTTTTGAGGCGTTTCCTTTCCCGAGAAACGAAGCGAGCTTCACGCGCTGCGCTTCTCCCCCGGATAGGGTATTGGAGGACTGGCCGAGCCTGATGTAGCCCAAGCCGACTTCCTGGAGAGGGGCGAGCTTTTCGGCCAGCTTCGGTTCGTTTTTTCCGAAAAATGCCATCGCTTCGTCTACGGTCATATCGAGGATCTGGGAGATATCCTTCCCCCCGAACTGCACATCGAGTATTTCCTGCTTGAACCGATGTCCGCCGCATGCCTCGCATTTGAGGTAGATGTCGGCCATAAACTGCATCTCTATTTTGATTTCACCTTCTCCCGCGCAGACTTCGCAGCGCCCTCCCGGAACGTTGAACGAAAAATGGGTGGGCTTATAGCCCCGGCTTTTCGACAGGGGAAGGTCGGCCATCAGGTTGCGTATGTGATCATAGGCTTTGATGTACGTCACCGGGTTGGACCTGGAGGACTTCCCGATGGGGTTCTGGTCGATCATTTCGATGGCTTCCAGCCTGCTGAAGCTTCCCGATAGCTCGTCAAATTTACCCAGGTCCTCGCTGCTTTCTCCTTTGGACCGCAGGAGTGCCGGGTAAAGAAGCTTGCGGATCAGCGTGGATTTGCCCGATCCGCTGACGCCGGTTACCGCGGTAAGCACGCCCATCGGGATTTTCACGCTGACGTCCTTGAGGTTGTTTTCCCTGGCGCCTTTCAGCTCGATAAAGTGCGTCGCATGGCGCCGGTGGGCGGGAACGGGGATTTTTTCCTTCCCGAGCAGGAAATCCAGCGTATGGCTTTCCGCAGGCTGCAGGGTCAGGCTGTTGATTTGTTCCCAGCTTCCCTGGAAGACCACCTTCCCGCCACCGGTGCCGGCCTCGGGCCCGATGTCGATGATCTGGTCTGCGGCGCACATGACTTCTTCCTCGTGCTCCACCACGATGACGGTGTTGCCGAGGTCCCGGAGCGATTTCAGCACGCCGATCAGCCTCTGCGTATCCCTGGGGTGCAGCCCGATGCTGGGCTCATCCAGGATATACATGGAGCCTACAAGCGCACTTCCCAGCGAGGTGGCCAGTTTGATCCTTTGAAATTCTCCGCCTGACAGTGTGTTGGTCAGCCGGTTCAGCGTAAGGTAGCCCAGGCCGACCTGCTGCATATAATCCAGCCTGTTTTTTATTTCGGTCAGGATGCGTTTCGCTATCTTTTCTTCGTGCGCACGCAGGTCGATTGATTTGAAAAAGTCAGTCACGTTGTCGAGCGGCATCAGCACCAGGTCTGTGATGGATTTGCCGTTGATCTTTACGTAGGATGCGTCCTTTCTCAGCCTGGATCCGCGGCAATCCGGGCAGGTGGTGCGCCCCCGGTAGCGTGAAAGCATGACCCTGTACTGGATTTTGTGTGTCTGCGATTCCAGGTACTGGAAAAAATCATTGATGCCTCCGAAATATTTGTTGCCTGTCCAGAGCAGCTCCTGCTGTTCGGGCGTCAGGTCTTTGTAGGCGCGGTGGATGGGGAAGTCGAAGCGGATGCCGTTCCGGAGCAGGGGCTGCAGCCATTCATTCATTTTTTCGCTCCGCCAGGGCGCAACGGCCCCTTCGAATAAGGAAAGACTTTTGTCGGGGATGACCAGGTCGGGGTCTATGCCCAGCACTCTGCCGAACCCGTCGCATTTTTTGCACGCGCCGTAAGGATTGTTGAAGCTGAAGAGATTGACGGTCGGTTCTTCGAAACGGATGCCGTCGAGCTCGAACTTGTCCGAAAAGGAGCTCCTTTCGCCGCCGGCTATTTCTACGGTGCAGATGCCTTCCCCTTCAAAGAAGGCGGTCTGGACGGAATCCGAAAGCCGGTATTGGGTATTTTCATCCTCCTTTTTGACGACGGCGCGGTCGATGAGAATCTGCGGCCGGCGGGAGGCCGTAAGGTCTGTTTCTTCTTCCGGGAGGGCCAGGATGTCTTCGATGTAGGCGCTTTCGCCGTCGGCGATGACCCGGTTGTATCCTTTGGAAAGGAGGATATTGAGCTCGCTGCGCAAGGTCCTGTCCGCCTTTACCGTGAGGGGCGCCATGATCGTCACCCGGGTGCCTTCCGGCTGTGCCAGGATGTGGTCCACGACGTCGGTGACCGAATCTTTCCTCACCACCTGGTTGGAAACCGGGGAATAGGTAACGCCGATCCGCGCATAAAGCAGCTTCAGGTAGTCGTAGATCTCGGTGGTTGTCCCGACGGTTGAGCGCGGGTTGCGGGTGTTGACCTTCTGCTCGATGGCAATGGCCGGAGAGATTCCTTTGATATAGTCGACTTCGGGCTTCTCCATGCGGCCTAGGAACTGCCTCGCATAGCTGCTCAGGCTTTCGACATACATCCGCTGCCCTTCGGCGAAAAGGGTGTCAAAAGCCAGTGAAGATTTTCCCGAACCTGAAAGCCCCGTGATCACCACCAGCTTATACCTCGGTATCGCAATGTCTATATTTTTCAGATTGTTGACCCTGGCACCCTTGATCAGGATGTATTTTTTCGGGTCATAAGATTCTAAATCGGTTTTTTCCCGGACAGCTGCGGGGAGATTTGTCATAGAAAATGGTCAAAAAAAACAGATAGACAAAAAAGGCAAAGCCCTATCTTTATATAAACCCCTAATTTAACGATTTAGTTTGACCGGAAGTCATATTCATCCGGAGGACGACCGGCTATTTCCGGGTCAGGTTCAGGCTGCCGAAATCTCCCTTTTCGAGCGCCTCGGCGTTTGTAAACTGTCGCAGGGCTTCCTTAAAGACCGGATCGGATTTGTTGATCACCTGGTACGCCTCATTGTTGAGCCCGTCCTTCCGGTTTCTGCCGTATACGTATCTCCCGATCAATGCTTTAAGGTCGGTCTGCAGCTGGGGTCTGGACAGGCTGAGCTGGGCAGGGTTACGCGGGATTCCCGATTTTTCTGCGGCTGCCACCAGCTCCCGGAGGATTCCGTCGTGAACGACAAAGGTGTCGAGGAATTTGCTGAACGGCTCTTTTTCAAGTGTTTTCCGGTGGGTGTTGGCGTAGTTGAAGGCAAATTCACGGATGATGTTCTTTGCATACAGCTCGTACAGGTATTTTGAATTGTAGGAAGTATCCTTGGCAACGAATACGTCGGGCATGATTCCGCCGCCGCCGAATACGACCCGGCCGCCCCCCGTTTTGTATTTCAGGTTCTCATCAAACCTGATGCTGTCCGGGTTGAAAAATTCGCCGTGGCTGTACCGTTTGCGGAGGTCTCCTTCGTATTCCTCGCCTTTTCCCATCTGGTAAGGCTTCTGGATGCTCCGGCCGCTCGGCGTGAAATAGCGGGAGATGGTCAGCCTCAGTTCCGAATTGTCGGAGAGCTTGATGGGCATTTGTACGAGCCCTTTTCCGAAAGTCCTTCTTCCTACAATCAGCGCCCGGTCGTGGTCCTGCAGGGCGCCCGCCAGGATTTCCGAGGCGGAAGCGCTTCCCTCGTCTACCATCACCACCACCGGGCCTTCCTCGAAAGCGCCGTTGACCTGCGCCCTGGTTTCTTTGTCAAAGCGTTTTCCTTTCCCGTCCGTAAATACCAGGAGCTTGTCGCCTGATATCAGCTCGTCTGCTATGGAGGTGGCCCGGTCCATATACCCGCCGGGATTCCCGCGTAGGTCGATGACCAGCTTTTTCATCCCGGCTTCTTTCAGG
>JBEBSO010000384.1:0-4202 GCA_040394275.1 Telluribacter sp. | reverse complement strand
CCGCATTACCGCCACCAGCGCCAATTTCGAGCGGGAGCCGCTGATCCGCCCGTTCGGCTTCAAAGGTGGTTATATGAAGGAAATCTGGCAGACGGCGGCCATGGTCTCCACCGGTGGCGCGCCCAAAAAGGTCGGCCTGTGTACCCAGAACGTGCTGTGGAGCGACCCCTATGTATTTGAGCACCATTCCGAAAGCGCAGCCAACAGCCTGATGTTTGCCGTGACCGAAAGGGCGCTGCAGATGATACGAGAGACCTCGTTTACCAACCCGGTGGCGCTCCAGGAAGACATGTTCGATGAGCTTCACCAATATGCGAAGGCCATCACCGGACATGCCGGTCTGAAGGAGACCTTCACCCTCAATTCGCTGGTGGGCGTCGACAATGCCCTGTGGCTCGCCTATTGCACGGAAAACGGGATTTCGTCCTTTGACGACATGATCCCCGAGGCCTATCGCCCGGCTTTCGCTTTCCGTCACAAAGAAGTGGCGAGCATCCCGCTGATGGCCTATGCGATACCCGTCGGGGAGATCCGCAAAGCGGTTCAGGACGGCTTCTTCTTCATGAAGATAAAAATCGGGCAGCCCGGCACCCAGGAGGAAATGCTTCAGAAGGACATGGCCCGCCTCACCGAAATACACGCAGCCATCGGGGATGCCCGCACGCCCTATACGGAAAACGGGAAGCTGCCCTACTACTTTGATGCGAACGGAAGATACGAAACCAGGGAGGGGATGCACAAGCTGCTGGACCATGCCAGGAAAATCGGGGCCTTCGACCAGATTGCCATCATCGAGGAACCCTACGCGGAAGAAAAGAAATTTGACGTGAGGGACCTCGGCGTCAGGATCGTATCCGACGAGACGGCACATACCGACCGCCATACGCTCGAAAGGATCGAGATGGGGTACAGCGCGATTGCCCTGAAGCCGATCGCCAAGACGATGAGCATGTCCATGAAAATCGCGCAGCTTGCCCATGAAAAGGAAATTCCCTGCTTTTGCGCCGATCTGACCGTCAATCCCATCCTGGTGGAATGGAACAAGAATGTGGCCGCCAGGCTGGCCTCTTTCCCGGGCATAAAGGGCGGGCTCGGGCTCTGTGAAACAAACGGGCACCAGAACTACGCAAACTGGGACCGGATGCTGTCCTATAATCCTACCGCGCAGAAATCCTGGGCGAAGTCGAAAAACGGCGTCTTTGAGCTGAACGACGGCTATTACAGCCAAAGCGGCGGAATATTCGAGGAGTCGGCACATTACAAGGAATGGTTTTCCTGAAGCCGCAACCACTCGTCCAGACGAATAGCAAACCAAATATTATTCCGAAAACCCTTGCCTTTTCCTTGTATTTATCTTAAATAGCTTGAAAAAAAAAATTGCCTTTAATATTATATAGGCCGGTTTAGTCCGGAAAAAGGAATAATATTTGGTTTTAAGGAAGAAAACCGGCCCCTTAAAACAAGGACCACATCGGGAAGGATACCATTCCCATCCGCACGACTTAAACCCGGATCAGCGATGAAGCACACCCGCGTATTCTGGCCACTGACCTTCCTGCTGCTGCTTCTGGCAGGTCCCGGCGATGCACAGCACGTGCTGAGCACCACTGCGGGCGAGACGCTGTTTTACGCCAAGGCACCCGCCCCGGCAACGGACGTCAACGCCGTCAATAAAAAAACCAGGGCAACCGTCCATACCGGTACCGGGGTTGTCCGGGCAACAATCAATATGAAGGAGTTTACGTTGCCCAAGACGCTGATGCAGAAGCACTACAATGAAAAATACATGGAAACGGATAAATATCCTACGGCAACATTTGAGGGAAAAATCGCATCGCTCCCCGACCTGTCCAGAGACGGGACCTACCCGGTAAGCGCCGCCGGCAGCCTTGAAGTACATGGGGTGGCCCGGAAAAGGACACTCGACGGAAGGCTCGTCGTCAAAAACGGCGTCATCACGCTCCAATCCGAATTTGACGTAAAACTCGCCGATCACAACATTACCATCCCGGTCATTTTCTTCATGAAGATTACGGAATCGGTGAAAGTAAAAGCCACCTACATTCTCCGGCAGTGAGTCCGGCCCCGGACATTCAGCAAAGCCGGAACGCTTCCCGCACTTTGTTCAGGAAAGCCGGCACCATCCGGTACGGATCACCGGGCCTGAGCGTCTCCACCGGGAGATATCCCCGGTAACCGGAAGCCGAAATCAGGGCCCGGAGCCTTTCCAGGTCCGCATCCTTCGCCACACCGTTTTCGTATACCAGCTCCTTGATCTGCCAGTTCACTGCATGGGGAAGGCATTTCGCAATTTCGCCATAGGGGTCTTCACCCCGGAAACTACCGATATCGAGCACCAGCCCAAACCAGGGGGAATCTACCCGCCTGATCAGCTCGATGGTTTCCGCCGCCGTTTTCAGGAAATCGTAGTGATTCTGCACGGCCAGGATCACCCCGTGTTCCTTTCCGAAGTCCACGCAGCTGCGTATGTCCTTCACCATCCGTTCCAGCACCGCTTCCCGCCCGGAAGGACTGTCCAACGGACGGCCCGAAAAGATGCGCAACACAGGCGCGCCCATTTTGGCAGCCGCTACGATCCAGCTTTTTACCAGCGCCACATCCCCGGCTCTCCGGGCGGCGTCCGGCTGGGAAAAGTCGTTGCGAACCCCCATTCCGCTGATCCCGATCCCCAGGCGAAAGGCCTCCCGTTTCAACCGGAACAGGTAGTCGTCGGACGCCACTTCCGGGTAACCGGGAAAGTAATACGCGGTGAGATCGGCCCCGTCCAGGCCGTGCTCCGCGCAGAAAGCCAGAAGGTCGGACAGCTCCATGGCGCCCGAGCTCAGCAGGCGGTGAAACGAATACGCGTTGATGCTTGTCTTCAGGCGGCGTGCCGGATAATCCGGCCCGCCGCCGGCGAAAAACGAAGGGGAGGCTGCTACGGATTGCAGGAGCCGCCGCCGGGATAGCTGACCGGTCATAAGGGATTTTTTGTCAAGTTACAACTTCCCGGTGATACGGCCGCTTTCGGGGCAGGGACGACGCGAGCGATCGTCCCTGAAGAACAGGCGAAAACCGGGTACCCCGCCCGCTGATATGTAATAAATATCCGTTCTCTCTTTAATAATTTAATTTTATCTATAAATTTTGCAAAAAAATTAAAAATTCTTCATCACTTAACTATCCTCAACAACCATGCTGCCCAGCACGCTCAGCGATCCCGATCTCGTGGTTCTTCTTACGGAAGGCGACGCGGGCGCATTCAGGGAACTGTATGAAAGATACTGGTATAAAATGTATGCGAAAGCCGCCCGGAAAACCGGGCGGACCGACATCGGGGAGGAAATGGCCCAGCAGCTTTTTGAAGTGCTCTGGAAAAAAAGGAGCCACCTGAAGATCGACAACATCAACGCCTACCTGCATGCTGCACTGAAAAACCTGGTGATCGATTATATCCGGAAAAACATCCGGGAACAGGACTATCTCCGGCAGCTCGAGCTTCACATTCCGCTGCACCAGACTGCTTCCGGTCCCGAAATTCAATACAATGAGCTTTCCCTTGCCCTTCGAAAGTCGCTGGACCTGCTCCCCGAAAAAACCCGGACGGTGTTTATGATGAGCCGCTTCGAACAGCTGTCTATCCCCGAGATCGCAGCAGAGCTCGGACTCTCGGAAAAAGCGATAGAATATCATTTGTCCAGGTCGCTGGCCTTCCTGCGCAAACACCTCCGTGAATTTGTCCTGCTGGCCCTGCTTCACCAGTCATAACCCGGCAGGCCTGCAGAAAAAAAATCGCCCTGCTTTAGGGTGAACGCCGGGTTGTACGTCATGTGATCGGATTGTAACTTTTACGTTAACAGACGGCGCATGAAACCGGAAGCATACAAGCGGCTCCTCGAACGCTTTCTGCAGGGTCTGACCAGCCCGCAGGAAAACCAGCTGATCGACAACTGGTACAAAACGCTTGACTCGGAGGCAAGGCTCTCCAAGGACCGGGAGGTACAAAAGCACCTGACCAGGCTCAAATGGGAGGAATTCTCCGCACGTCACCTGGCCCGCCCGGACGAGCCGATGCTGCAGCGGGCAGCGCCTGTATACCGTACATCCGGATTCAGGTGGGCGGTCGCGGCTTCCGTTGTGCTCCTGCTGGCGGCGGCAGGCTACTACCTGTCCGGAAACCCCTCCGCCGATACCGTACCGTC
>JBEBSO010000383.1:0-4214 GCA_040394275.1 Telluribacter sp. | reverse complement strand
CGAGCTTCACCACCCGGTTGCCGCCTTCCGTCCGCACCGCCTTGTCGGGGGTGAGCCAGGCAGTCGCCACCGAATCGGTCTTCCAGTTTGCATTCTCCTTTTTGAACGACCGCTCCACCCGAAAAATTTTCCGGCCGTTCTCATCCTGGTACATGTGGGTGATTTTTTCTCTTTCGAGGTATACCTGCTTCGATACCGGCGCCGACAGGCTGTACCGCAGCTCGGTCACCTCATACTCCCGGGTGAGCCCGGTTTCCAGGGGGAAGTATGCCCTGCCTGTATCTGCGGCGCCACGGGGCTCGCTTTGCCGGCATGCCGACAGCCACATGGCGACCGCAAACCCGATGAGGCATACCCCCTTCACGCCTCCGCCCTTGAAGCTGCGGAAGTCCCGCCCAGGTAAGGACAGGCCAGCAGCGGTTCGATGCCTTCAAAGTCGACTTTGTCCTTCACATACTCGTAGGTGCGGGCCAGGGACATTGTCCGGTTGTTGTCTCCCATCGCTACATCCACATCCTCCATCGTGAACTGGCAGGGGTGCTCATACGCAGCGGCGTGCGTAATCTCGATGATTTCTTTTGTCAGTGTTTTCAGGTAATTGTAAAACCGCTCGCTTTTAAGGGCTGGATCCAGCCCTTTCTGCAGCCAGGGGTTGTTTGTCGTTACCCCTGTCGGGCAGCGGTTGGTATGACAGATCTGTGCCTGGATGCACCCGATCGACAGCATCGCCTCCCGCGCTACGTTGATCACATCGGCCCCCATGGCAAAAGCCATGATCGCCTGGTCGGGCAGCCCCAGCTTTCCGGAAGCAATAAATGTCAGGTGCCTGGTAAGCTCCCTTTTCTGAAAAATCTTGTACACGCTGCTGAACGCATACACCAGGGGCAGCGAAACGTGGTCGGCAAACGAAGGAGGGGCTGCGCCGGTACCGCCTTCCCCCCCGTCAATGCAGATAAAATCAGGCCCCTGACCGGTTTCCCGCATGACATCCGCCAGTTCCTGCCACATCTCCAGCTTTCCTACCGCGGCTTTGATGCCTACCGGCAGGCCGGTCGCTTCCGCCATGCTTTCTATAAACCGGATCATTCCCCTGATGTCGGAAAATGCCTTGTGATAAGGCGGGGAGACGACATCCTTTCCCAAGGGTACATGCCTGATTTCCGCGATTTCGGCAGTAATCTTACTCGCCGGCAGCACTCCGCCCTTGCCCGGCTTGGCGCCCTGCGAAAGCTTCAACTCTATCATGCGCACAAACGGGTTTTCCTCCGTAAGCTTTACCAGCTTTTCCATGGAAAAGTTGCCGTCGTCATCGCGTACGCCAAAATAGGAAGTGCCCATATTGAACACGATATCGGCACCGGACTTATGGTAGGGCGACAAGCCCCCTTCACCGGTATTGTGGTAGTTTCCGAATTTGAGTGAGCCCCTGTTCAAAGCTTCCACGGCATTTGCAGACAGGGAGCCGTAGCTCATGGCGCTGACATTGACCACCGACCGCGGCCGGTAAGGACGGCGCCTGCCATGGTATAGCCCGATCGTTTTGGCCGCGGGCAGCGTATAATGATGGGGATGGCTTTCATTCAGGATGCTGTGGGGATGATCGATTCTCAGCTTCCTGGTCAGGAGAGCGGGCTTGATAAAAACATAGCCTGCGCTGTTCATATCCTGGTCCGTCCCGAATCCCTGGTAATTGTTTTCCCTTTTGGAAGAAGCATATATCCAGGACCTCTGCCTCCTGTTAAACGGCAGCTCTTCCCGGTTGCTGGCCACCAGGTACTGCCTGATCTCGGGACCGATCTTTTCGATCATGTACCGGAAATTACCAATCACGGGGAAATTGTGCCTGATTGCATGCCTTCTCTGGAAAATATCCCGTAGCGCCACGATAATCAGCACGGCCAGGAGATAACCCCACCAGGGAAAGCTGTCCGGGAAATCACTTAAGCGCAGCATCCTCTTCCAGTTGCGTGATGGTACTCAGATCTTTCCAAAAGCCCGGGTACGATTTTACCACGACCATGGGCTCCTCGATCAGCACCGGCGTCACCATTCCTACCGGGGCGAAAGCCATGGCCATCCGGTGGTCATCGTAGGTATCGATTACCGGTACCAACCCGGCGGGAAGACGATGCAGCATTCTCAGCTCATACCTGTGGTTCATTTCCACTTCCACCAGGTCGGCCCCCAGCTTGCGCAGCTCCTGCTGCAGCGCCAGTACCCGGTCTGTTTCCTTGATCTTCAGGCTTTCCACACCCGTCATGGACAGCCGGATGCCCTTCAGCGCGCAGCACACCGCCACTGTCTGGGCCAGGTCCGGGCAGTCGGTAAAATCCCAGTCAAGCGCAGCATCCGCCGGCTGTTTCTGCAGCAGTACTCCCCGCTCGCTGAACGTGCTCTTCACCCCCAGGTGCGCCATGATGTCCGCGATGGCGCTGTCTCCCTGCAGCGACTCCTCCTTCAGGCCCAGCAGCTCTACCTCCGCGTCGGGAAGGACGGCCACCATGCTGTACCAATAGCTGGCGCCCGACCAGTCCGACTCGACGGCATATTCTGCCGGCCGGTAGGATTGCGCGGGCACCCGGATTACTTTCGATTCCCAATCTGCTTCATAGGCAATACCGAATTCGCCCATCTGCCGGAGCGTCATCTCTATATAGGGCCGCGAGCCGACCGGCCCTTCCAGCACCAGCTCCATACCGTCGGGAAGCGTCGGCGCCACCATAAGCAGCGCCGAAATGTACTGGCTGCTTACGTCGCCGCGGATCGCAATGCGGTTCACCCCCGAATAACGGAAACCGTTGAGGGAAAGGGGAGGACAACCCTCGTTTTTCTGATAGGAAATATCTGCCCCGAGCGTCCGGAGCGCGTCTACGAGTATGCCGATGGGGCGCTGACACATCCTGGCTGTGCCTGTCATGATCTTCTTCCGGCCCGTCACTGCAAAAAAAGCAGTCAGAAAACGCATGGTGGTCCCCGCATCGATCACATCAGCCACTTCTTCATCGGCGGCGTTCAGCAGCCTGAGCATGGTTTGGGTATCCCTCGCCTCGGACACATTGGACAGCAGGCCTTTAAACCCGGTGAGCGCATTGATGATCAGCGCCCGGTTGCTCTCGCTTTTGGAAGAAGCCAGGCGAATCACCGCCCTTACCGGTTCCTGCGGGGGATGAACGAGTATTGATTTCACGGAATGAATTTAATTTATTTACCCCGAAAGTTACGAATATTTTGTGACCGCCGGATATAGCGATACGGAGCGCCGTGTCCCGCCACCTGCCTCAGCGGCGGATACGGCAGGCCTTTTTCTTCATCAGCCGGATCTCAGAGGCTCCAATTTGCATTTTGTCAGGAATTTATATAAATTTATAAAAACATCACAGATAGATCTGCCTGGCAGCAGATACCGGCATGCCATCTGCCGACCGGACCTGCGCTGAACAGGCATAAACCGGCCATCAAAAATGAGAAACATCACCGGCTACGTAAACAATTTTCACGATTTAAAAAAAGTGCCGGGCCGGGTTGTACGGTGAGGCGACAGGAAGAAAATGGCGGCGACAGGCCGGCCCCTTACCGGAACCAAACGGGGCGCTTCTCTTTACACCCGGGGAAGCTGCCATCCCGATCATATCCGGATGGCAGCGGGTGCCGACGAAGTAACCGGAAGCGATAAAAACACCCTCCGGCAAAAAAATAAATTCCCCCTGAAGATGAATCCCAAAAAAAATATAGGTAAAAAAAATCAAACGAAATCATTAATTTGGCGGCGAAAGTGAAATGAAAAGGCCTCCGACCTCTAAGGAAAAGCAGGCTTATACCCGTTTTAAGCCGCCCCGCATCTGATACAAAGAGGAAACCGTATTGTCCGGCATCTTAAAAATCTGTCCGATAAACACGCTGAAAATGTCAAAACTTGGCCCCACGCTGCGCATAAGAAAAAAAACCGCCAAGAAAACATCCCCGATCAGAAAAGGGTTGTCGGATCTGACCTACCGGATGACATCAGCAGATGATCAGATGTTATGGGAGCTGTACAGGCAGGGGGATGAGGCGGCTTTTTCAGAGCTGTTCCGGCGATATTATAAAAAGCTGACCTATTACGGGCTCAGGTTCACCCGCGACCTCCAGGAAGTAGAGGACCTCCTGCAGGATTTCATGATACGGCTGTGGTCCAAACGGGACACCGTCAACGCTACCGAATCCGTAAAGTTTTA
>JBEBSO010000382.1:0-4227 GCA_040394275.1 Telluribacter sp. | reverse complement strand
CTCCCCCCTTCTACTTTTCCGAAGCCTCCCAGGAAAAGCTGTTCCTGAGCATCAGCGTATCTCCCACACCTACGTTGGCCAGCCAGAAGTCGGCCGGCGCACCGATCCGTACGTTGCTCCCGGGATCCAGGTGAAGCCTGCCCTTCTCTATTTTTGCTACGGTAGCCACCGCTTTGTATGCACCATCCAGCAGGGTGACGCCGTTGTAGGTTTTCTCCAGAGGAAGATTGGTCAGCGTCCGGCCCGTAGTACCGTCCATGCTTTCTACCCGTACCCTGCCGGTCAGCAGCGCATCTTTTATTTTTAACGTCAGCGTCTTCTCCCCCTCCGGCCAGACCTGCGCAAGCGGGTGGACGGTCGAGCGGTACCTGTTCACAAAATGAGCCACCGGCGGCTGATTCCGGAGCGCGCCCCGCGGCAGGTTTTCCTCCAGCTTCACCCGCACCTCCGATTTCCGCGCATCCACCCCCGTAACCGTACCTTTGATCTCCGGGTTGCTGAAGACCCGTCCGCCCCATTTCAGGTATGAGCCGTTGCTGAAAAACACGCGCAAAAGCTTCTTTTGCGGAGTAAACGTCAGCACCACGCTGTTCGCATCCGTTTCGATACCATAAGCGGGAAGGCGCTTCACCGTATTCAAGGTATCGTTGATCACCACGTCCGTCGCCTTGTCCCGGACGATCTCCACCGCCTGTCCCGCACCTGCAGCCAGCTGAAGCCTTTTGGCCGACCGGATGTAAGGCGCCGCCGAAAAAGGCTCCATAACGCTCACGAACGTACTCTTCAGCGCTGCCGCCCCCGCTGCTGCCTGCCTCCGCACGACCAGGTATTTCAGCAGGTTTGTTTTTGCACGGGGCTTGTCATAGGCATCCGCCCGGAATACCGCCTGTCCGGGCAGGTTTTCCAGGTGTATACGCAATTTAGCCCCGGCGTCGCGGAGATGCGTAAATTCGGTTACGGAGTTCCCCGCTTCCAGCTTCTGTACATTGAAAAAATGCTGGTATCCCGAGCCCGTATAACTGGCAAAGCTTCCGGCGTACCCTTCTTTGCCCAGCTTCGGATCATCATATATCTGACCCGGCGGGACAGTCTCCCCGGCAAGCGTTCCGGGCCGCACTTCTCCCCATGTACCCGTCAGCTCGGTCACACTGCCGGGACAGCCATGCAGGAAGTAATCATGCTGCCGGCCACCCGACACATTGAAAAAATCGACGATGTAGCTCTGGTCCTTGTCCGCGTCCACCATGATGAGGTTTCTCCGGTACTGGCTTGCGGACCCGTAGGCAGGCGAAGAGGCGTCCGCGCTCCTGGCAAAGGGCCCCTCCGAAAAATCGTGCAGCACGCCGGGCAGGTTTTGCTGCTGACGGACGGCATCGATGACAACCGTATTGTGCGAGGCCGTATTTCTCGACCAGGTGTACCTTGAAGAAGCATATTGGTTGGCGGCATCGGGATACCCCAGGTCGGGCATCATTTTCTGCCCGTTGGCAAATACTTCGAAATGGAGAAAGTCGTAATGAAAATGAAAAAGATGCATCCCGTAGACAAAGGCCACCGCGGTTTTGTCCTTCGGGTTGTTGAGTATACCGGTGCCATACCCCGCAAACAGGCGGGAAGGCTTTTCACGTACGCTCCTTCCCCCCGGCAAAGGCGCCGTCTGCGGAAGCGCCTCTCTGAACAGAGACCCGAAAGTCGAAAAGGAGCTGCTGCCGGTTTTGCCGATGCCGGCCATCCACTCCAGGTAAGCGGGATCTTTGGTCGCCGCGTAGGCGATCTGGTAAGTATCCGGCAGCTGCCCGGCGATCCTGCCCAGCGTCAGACCACTATCTCCCCAATCGGGTGTGTACCGTCCCGTCGCTACGATTTCAAGCGGCGCATCGAACAGCATCCTGAAACGGGGGTCGGCAAAAAGATCAGTGCCCCCTTTCCTGAGCGTCTCGCTGATCTCCGCCAGCTTGGTCACCCATCCCATGTTGTAATCGGGAGATTCCAGGGGAAGCCCGTCCCGGAACACCTGGTTGTAAAGGGTATAGTTTATACCGGTATAAGAGCGGTCCCTGGCCGGCGAATCGATCAGCTCACGGATATAGCTGTCCAGGTCGGGGTGCTCCCTGGCCAGCAAAACATTCAGCAAGGCCATCTGGTGCATGCCGAAATTTCCCAGGATTTTCCGTGCCTTATAGGCATCTATGGCTTCCTCAAGCAGGTTGGCTTCTATAAAAGACCGGATTTCCACACCAGGCTTTCCCAGAAAACGCTGCAGCTCCGCATCACCGTCCACCGCATCCCATACCAGGTCATAGGCCTCTGCCACCGCCTGCATCAGCAGGCATTCCCAGATGTAGTTCAGTATTTTCCCCTGGTAGAGGCGTCCCTCCGCTTTACTCATCAGGCCGTAGCGGGACTGGTCCTCGTGATTCATGGAGGGATATACTTCCGCCATCCTGTACAGCAGGACAAGCGCCTTGTGCGCATATTGCTTTTCCCCCGTCAGAAGATAGCTCCGGGAAAGGTCCCGGATGGCAGATTGAATGCTGTTCATCCAGAACCAGTGATTGGCGTACGCCACAAACCAGTACCTTTCCCCGTCCGGCGCCAGCCATCCCCAGCCGTCGTCGGCATAAGGCACGCTTTTATCTACCGGCAACCTGAAATCACTTTTATAGTAGGAAGCATAGTCGTTGGCGGGATACACTTCATTCCCGACCGGGCATTTTACCTTGAAAGGGTGTTCGGGATCCAGTATCCAGGGATAACGGCCTCCTTTCTTGTACACTTCTTCCCCGTGGACCGGGCACCCTTTCGGGTTCAGGTCGAAGGCCCTGGGGACACGCGCATCCGTTAGCAGGTCGTAAAGCCTTTCGTCAGTCCAGCCGGTCCATTGCGCTGCGCTTTTCACGATAGAATCCCTTACCTGCGCAGCGGCCGGGAAACGTGCCGTATTGCGCCGTGCCGTGGCTACTTCCCGCTCTGAAAAGATCATCCGTTTGCTTTTCAAAGGGCCCGCCGGCCGGCGCACCGGCTTTTTCTCGAACGGGGGTATGACCAGCTCCCCCTTTCCCGGCGCCCGCTGCCCGAAAGCAGCAAAAGAAAACGCCAGCATCCCCATACAGAAAAAGCGGGCCACCATCAGCTGCTCGCTTTAAAACCGGCGATCATTTCATCCGAAGAAACCGAATACTGACCGAACATTTCCAGGTGAAGAATAGCGCCTGAGGTCTGGCTCATCGTCTCCTGGGTCTCCCTGGTTTCCATACCGGTCGTGCAATCGCGGACGACAAGCACCTGGTATCCTTTTTCGCCCATCTTGATGGTGGCATAGTCATTGCGGAGCACACAGGCATTGGTATTAAAACCGGCAAAAAACAAAAACAGGATCCCCTTCTGCTTGCAATACAGGTGCAGCTCATCGCCTGTAGCGATCACTGCTTCCTTTGACAGGGGCGCTACCTTGGGATGAATGATCCGGACCGGCAAGGCCTCCCGCTCGGCTTCCCTTACCTCGACAGGCCGGCGGTAAGCGGCATAAGGACCGGATAGAGAACGGAACCGGGCGGGCGGCCAGTCGGCCCCCGGCCCCTTCTGCACCGGCCCGCCGGAAAGGTCCACCCAGTTGGGATGCTCCTTTGCGGTAGGCGCAGAAGGCGCATGTATGACTTCCATACCGGCCTTCCGGCAGGCGTTAATCAGCGGAACCAGCTTTTCGTCGATGACCATTTCCGTCCTGATCTCGGTATCGATCAGGTAATGCCGCTGCCATACGTCGATAAGCACCAGCGCCGTCTGGGTAACGGGAATTTCCCAGTCCAGGTGCGCATAGCCGGTGTTGACCTCAAGCCATTCCACTCCCGGATCCACATGCCACCTGTGGTAACGCGGACGCACATGCAGGGAAGACGCACCGGCGGCCTGCCCGGAGCCTTCCGCTCCCCGTCCTCCGGGCACAGCAGGGCTGCCTGCCGACAGGACGGCCCCCGCCAGGGTCGATTTTTTGAAAAAGTTTCTCCTGGTCATACCTGGTGTTTTTCTGCTCATCTTGCTCAAACGCGCTTTTGATCTTATGTTCATTTCAAAATTCTGTTTCTGGACGTTCCTTTTCACGACAGACGCATAGCTCAACCCAGCCGGACACGACATCTGCCGCACAAGGCTAAAAGAAAAAAAACCGCAGAATCTCCTGCATTTATCAAAAACCGGCCGTAAGCCGGGGAGGCACTGACAGCGGGA
>JBEBSO010000381.1:0-4228 GCA_040394275.1 Telluribacter sp. | reverse complement strand
TACTTTATGCTGAATAACGAGAAAGTTGTACAATTCTTTCACAAGAACCCCGCCTTGTCGGTTTCAATGATTGAAAAAGAAGCCGAACTTCCCAAAAGTACGCTCTCGAAAGCACTTTCGGGCGCCCGGCTACTTAACGAAAAGCACCTTGCCGCCCTCGAACCGGTCATTGTCCGCTACGGATACCTCCCCAACCAGCAGACAAAAGCCAAGGTCATTTCGGTCGTCAACCACAAGGGAGGCGTGGGGAAAACCACGAGTACCATCAATATAGGCAAAGGCCTTAACAAGCTGGGATACAAAGTATTGCTGATCGACATGGATCCCCAGGGGAACCTCTCTCAATCGCTGGGCATAGAGGAGCTGAACAAGCAAGTGATGCATGCCCTGCTGCACAATGAGCCCATGCCCATCTACCCTATCTCGGAAAATTATGACCTGGCTCCCAGTGATCTGGAGCTTGCCTATGCGGACCTGGAGCTTGTACAGGCGATCGGCGGGGTCAACCAGCTGCGCAACATCCTCGCCCCTCTCAAAGAAAAATACGACTACATACTGATAGACTGTCCCCCCGCGTTAAATATATTTACAAACTCCGCACTGGTGGCCTCCAATTCCTGCCTGGTGACCCTTCAGCCGGAAGCTTCCGCCATGAAAGGTGTAAGCAATCTCTTCGACCGGATATTCCAGGTCAGGGACCGGATCAATTATGACCTCAAAGTAGAGGGCATTGTGCTGACAATGGTAGACAAACGGCTGAAAGTGCACCGCGATATGATCGAATACATCAAAAAGACCCTCGGGAATTTCCCGATTTTCAATACCGAGATCCGCCAGAACGTAGCCATCAAGGAATCGCAAATTGCCCAGCAGGATATTTTTACTTATGCTGAGCAATCCAACGGGGCCGACGACTACCTGCGGCTGACCAGGGAAATCCTGGGTTATCCATAATGTATATTCATTCATTATAAGAATCTCTATGAGCTGCAGCGGCAAGCCGCAGACTGCACACAGCTCTCCAGGCGTCTCATCTGGGCGGATCCCCCGGGCGGAATATGAATAAATTATTGATAATCAGTTAATTGAGAATTTCTATATTCATGAAGAAATATCAAAGCTTTCTGGGAGAAAAGCCCATGGTCAAGGATCAGGGGCTGCTCCGGCATGAAGACATCCGGAGGCAGATTACCATATTGCCTGAGCTCGAAGAGCTTATCCCTCCCCTGCAGGCGGAAGAATTTGCCCAGCTGGAAGAAAACATACTCCGGGACGGGTGCCGGGAAGCCCTTCTCATCTGGGAAACCCCCCGGCAGAATATTTATCCCGGTACTCCGGGAGACAAACAAATGTATATCCTCATTGACGGACACAACCGTCACCGGATCTGCACCCGTCACCAGCTGGACTTTAAAATCCATATCCTTCCTTTCGGCTCGCTGGCCGAAGCCCGGGAATATATGATTGACAACCAGCTGGGCAGAAGAAATTTAAACCCGGAACAGATCTCCTATCTGCGGGGGAAAAAGTACAATAACCAGAAACTCGAAAAGGGAAAATACGACCGGCAAGGACATAAAGGACAAAATGTCCCATATGTAATAGGAAGCACTTCGGCAAGGTTGGCGGAAGAATTCAAGGTCAACGAAAAGACCATCAAAAGGGATGCCGAGTTTGCGGAAGGACTGGACCGGCTGGATACAGCGCTCCGTTTGAAAATTCTTTCGGGCAAAACCAAGGTAAATAAGCTGGATGTACAGAAGATAGCCAAAATGGATCTTCCTGACGAGCCGATCGATTCTATCGAGAAGATGGCTGCATTGACCGGTAAGACAAAGCCGGATGTCCCGGCCAGGGAAATATCTGTTCCGCTTTCTCCTAAAAAAAGAAAAATCGTTGACAAGCTCGAATCGCTGATCCGGGAGATCAGCCGGGGAACAAAACCGGTGGCCGCTCTCTGCGATGAAATCGTAAAGTGTACCGAAGAGCTGCGCAAGCTGGAAATGCCGGCGAAAGCAGCTTCCAAAAAATAGGTTTGTACTAAAAATCAAAGCATTATGAATCTTCATTTGACAGAAAAGGTCATTATTGTAACCGGGGGGGCCAAAGGAATAGGAGAGGGTATCGTAAACAGGCTTGCCAACGAGGGCGCTATCCCGGTCATAGTGGGAAGGGACGGGGAAGACAATGAAAGGGTGGTTCGCGGACTGGCGGCTGTAGGTCTGCTTTCCTCGCATGTGATTGCGGAGCTGACCAGGCCTGAGGAGTGTGAAAAGGCGGTTAAAACGGTATTGGATACCTACGGGAGGATAGACGGATTGGTTAACAATGCAGGTGTAAATGATGGGGTAGGGCTGGAGAAAGGCAGCTACGGGGAATTTATGGCCTCGCTCCATAAGAATGTCGTGCACTATTACCTGCTCGCGCACTACGCGCTGCCTTCGCTGATCCGATCGAAAGGCAGCATCCTGAATATTACTTCCAAAACTGCCGATACCGGCCAGGGCGGAACATCGGGCTATGCCGCAGCCAACGGCGCCCGCAATGCCATGACCCGCGAATGGGCTGTCGAGCTGCTCAAATACGGCATCCGCGTGAATGCCGTTGTGGTGGCGGAGTGCTGGACGCCGCTCTACCAGAAATGGATCAAAACCCTGCAGAATCCGGATGAAAAGCTGGAATCGATCGTAAAAAATATCCCGCTCGGCCAGCGAATGACTACCGTAGAGGAAATCGCGGACATGGCTGCCTTCCTGATTTCGGACAGATCCAGCCACACGACCGGGCAGCTGATCTACGTAGACGGCGGTTATGTCCACCTCGACCGGGCGCTGGCCAACTCATAGCTTGCTCCTTCCGCAGGACCCTGGTGCTACATATTCCACCAATAGGTAAATTTCAGCACCAGGGCCCTGTTTTTTACATGAAAGTTTTCGGGCAGATAGTTGTCTGTATATACCAGGAACAGGTCGGAGGCCGGTTTATAGCGCCACTGAAGCCTGGTATTGAGGTTGATGTTCTTCGCCTGGTTGTTGTACTGCACAAAGGTGGTAAAGAACAGGTTGTTCCGGAAGGTGACATCTACCCTGGGCCCGATCAGCCAGAGATCGGTCGATCCGGAGGGCAGCTCGATATGGTTGTAGTTCCCGCTGAGATTGACCGCCGCATAGGGCTGAAAACGGTAACCCGCCTCCGCCCTCAGGTTGGTGCGCTCTCCCCCGGCATAATAGCTTCCGTAGCGCCCCGCCAGTGTATAGGTCAAGGCGCTCTGCGGCGTCGATATGTACTCGAATCCGGCTGTCTTCCAGGTATGTTCCGTTCCGGCCTGCAGCGGTTCCTTCCCGGTATTCGTCGGGTCAAAAGGCTGCAGCAGCTTCACATAATTATTTGATAACCAGATCAAACCGGTGGACCTGTCCTTAAAATTAAAGTTATAGTTCAGTATCACCTCGCTGTCACTGTACCTGAAATGGCGGTCCCAGAATACAGAGCCGGTAAGCTTCGGACCATGACTGATGAGCACCCGTGACCGGATGAAAAACAGGTAGCCGATGCTCGGACCTATTTTATAATATTTGCCCCTGGTGATGTTGGGCACATAGCCCGCCTCTGCATTGTAGTCATTGCCTGCATATTCGTGCTGCCATTGCCCGAACAGGCTCGCTTTGTTGTAGCTGATGTCTGCGGCATGGCTCCACTCCTCCGATCCGCTGAGCGAATGCGGCGAAAATGACCTGAATACCATTGCTTTACCTGTCCACAGGTTGTTGACCGACGCCAGGTTGAATTCGGCACCTACGTTGCGGTTGTACCTGTTGTAAAAGCCGTTCTTCGCTTCCGTATAGTGTAAGGATTCCTTGTTGATAAACATAAACCGGACGTTGGAACGGGCAAACAGCTTCCGCTGCAGGGCAAATACCGCAAAATTATGCGCCGGAAGACTGTCCTGGGCGGCTGTCTGTGTATCCAGCACCCCGATGCGCCAGTTTTTGTCCAGCTTGCCGCTCAGTCTCGCCCCGAAAAGTATCGGAACGCCCAGCCCTATACGACGAGAGAAAAAAGGTCGGAAGGTCGCATAGCCGAAGTTGGCAAAGATGTCCGCGTTTTCCATAAAAAACTGCCTGCGCTCCGGGAAAAAGAGCTCAAACCGGTCGAGGTTGGTTTGCTGCACGTCTACATCCACCTGCGAAAAATCCGGGTTTACCGTCAGGTCCAGGTTGAGAGAAGG
>JBEBSO010000380.1:0-4229 GCA_040394275.1 Telluribacter sp. | reverse complement strand
GCCTTTAAAGGCGCAGCGCTCGCCGGCCTGCGCGTACTGCTGATCCTGTCGGCTTGCCTGGCCAACCCGCATTCGCCGGCCGCACAGCCGGACGGCGCAAAGGGCCTGATCATCACAGCCAGGGATGTATCCGGTGCTCCTTCTCATTTTTATTCCAGTTTTTACATTCGGAAAAAAGGAACCGAGATGAGGTCAGGCAATGTCCTGATCTCCAACCAGGACAAGGAATTTGATTATTATTCGGACAACAACGGCGCCTCCTGGCAAAAAAAACCGATGACGCCGGATTTCAGGGCCGGCCTCCCATACGGGTTCCGGCGTGATCCCGTGATAACGGTACTGGATCCGCATACCGGGAAAATTATTTCTTTCGTCAATGCCCTCGACGTGAAAGACCTGGATCCCAACATCATCGAGCCGCCTATCGGGGAAGAAGCCTACTACCTTCGTTACCGGGTCTCGGCCGACGGCGGGAAGACCTGGGCCTACGACGAGCCCATTATCCAGAAAGGAAATTATACGCTCCTTCAGCCGTTTCCCGACGTCACCATCGGTAAAAATTCAATTTACATCGGGGACATCGGCTCCATCCCGGTAATCACCCGGAAAGGAAAGATCCTGCTGCCCGTCCAGAATGCCCCGCTGGGGGAAGACGGGAAAATCTGGAACCCATACAAATCCACGACCTATACAGACGCAGCCGTGCTCATCGGGACCTGGGAAAAGAACGGCAAGCTCAGCTGGGTCATGTCCCGGCGGGTAAAAGGAGATCCCGATAAATCTACCCGCGGCATGATCGAGCCCACCGTTGCCGAACGTGCCGACGGCCGGCTGATGATGGTCATGCGCGGCAGCAATGACCGCCGGTCCGACCTGCCTTCGTACAAATGGCTGTCCGTTTCGGAGGACGAAGGAAAAACCTGGTCAGCTCCCGAACCTTTCACCTACGAAGACGGTACGCCGTTTTATTCCCCGTCAGCCATGTCCACCCTGTTCAAACACTCGAGCGGCCGCTGCTTCTGGATCGGCAACATCTCCAAAGAAAATGCCCGGGGCAATTCACCGCGGCACCCGCTTGTGATCGGGGAAGTAAACCTGCAAAACTTCAGGCTGAAAAAAAATACCGTCCTTACCCTCGACTCGCTACAGGCGGGCGATACCGGCCGCGGCCGCCTGGACATCTCCCATTTCAGCGTCACGGAAGACAGGAAAACCCGGGAAATCATCATTACGTACCCGCGGCATTATGATTCCTACAAATCCCGCGAATGGGTAACCCTTCGCCTGGCGGTTAAATGATACCCGATAATTTTTCACCCAATCCCAAGCTCATGATGCGTTCCCATACCCTTTGTACCCTTTCGGTTCCCCCTGTCCTGCCCGGCCGGGGCCCCTGGTATCTGCTTGCGCTCCTCTGCCTGCTGCTGACCGCCTGCTCACAATCCCAGCGTACACCGGTCAAGCTGGCTTTCGACGATTACCGCGTTTTTTTCGACGGACAGGAAAATGGCTACGGGACAATTGGCGGCAGCTTTGTACAGGAAAACGATAGCCTGTATTGCATCATCATGTCCGGCAGCGGCTATGAAGACGATGAAAAAGGACAGCGGCCGTATGTCATCAAAACAGGAGACCTGGGACGTACCTGGACCAGCCCCGCTCCCCTGGCCCACGAGCTGATGAAGCATCCCGACCACGAATCGCTGATACTCGGCACGTCCGGCTTCACCCAAAAGGGCACGCTGATCGTCAACGGCTTCTATTATCATGTCGGGGATTCCAGCCTGCTCTACAAAGACACCAATTGGCGGACCTACGACCTGATCATCGGGAGACGCGAAAAAAATGACCGCAGCTTTTCCTTCGAAAGACACCCCAGCGGCACTTTCATGGGCGAGCAATTTATGGAACGGGGTCTGCAGCTGCCCAACGGAAGGCTCGTCTATGCGGTATGGGGAGCCAACGAAAAAGGAGAGAACTGGCGCTGCGGCGTGCTGCTGAGCGACGATGACGGGAAAAGCTGGCGTTACCGGGATGTTGCCTATGAGCCCGATCCGGGGATCCGGACCGATCCGAAGGTGGCGGCGGGCTTTAACGAGCAGACCCTTTTCCTGACCGCCGAAGGCAAGCTCGTCTCCATCATCCGGGGCAGGGCGAAGCTTGGCCAGGTGGAGGGAAGCCCGCGCGATACCTGGTACCTGCGTGCGGAAAGCCCGGACAACGGGGAAACCTGGTCGCCGTATACCACCACCAACCTGGCGGGCACAGGCGCCCCGGGCGTCGGACTGGTGCTCCCGGACGGCTCGTTCCTGGAGGCTTCGCGCCTGCCCTATACCCGCCATCTGTATTCCCGTCCCGATTCGACGCTGGAAGGCCTTCATTTTGCCCGCAGCTTCGACGAAGGAAAAACCTGGACCACCGAGAAAATATTCCAGCATGACCCGGAAGGTCTGCCGTTTACGAATCATTACAACGCCATGAACGGGCAGTTTCTCCGGACGGGCCCCGACGAGTGGCTGTACATCTTCGGGCAGTTCGACAACAAGGAGAAGGTATACCGGATCCTGTCCTGCCGCATCCGATCCAACTAAGCTATGATACATATAAAATACCGGCTCACCTGCCTTAGCCTGATTGTTTTGTGCGCCGTACCGGCCTCTGCACAAACCTGGACCGATCACACTTTCGAGAGTTTTTCCAAAGGCAGCCCCGGCGCCGGCGGTCAGAACATCTACATAAGCAAAAAGGGAGAGCTGCGGACGATCCGCCGCTTCGACCTCAACAACGACGGCTTCATCGACCTGCTGTTCAACAGCACCCATGACGACGATGCCTACTTCCCCGCCACCATCGGCTCATTTACGGCGGACGGCACCCTGACCAACCGGGAAATCCCGGTACAGGGAAGCCTGGCTTCCTGCGTTTCGGACCTTAACAAAGACGGGTATCCCGACCTGGTATTCTGCCCGAACCCCAGCGGGATACAAAACCCCCGGCGGTTCGTCACGATTGCCTATGGCAGCAAAGACGGCTGGACCGCACACCGTACGAACGGGCTCCTGCCTGTCAATGACGTCAGATCGGTGGTGGTGGCGGACCTGAACAAGGACGGATGGCCGGATATCGTCACACTGAACTCTGCCGCGTGGCGACCGGGCCAGCCTCCCGGTCACATCCTCCGGATCTATTGGGGGCGCACCAACGGCTTCTCCCTCGACCACTTCAGCGACCTGGGTATCGCACAGGCGGAATCGATGGTCTCCGGCGACTTCGACGGGGATGGCTCCGACGACATAGCCGTTGTAGCGAAGCATACGCTGCACCTGGTCTGGGCGACCCGGGCAGCCGCAGCCAACGCAGGGAAATTTTCACCCGCCAGAACGACCGTAAGCCTCCCCCAAACAACAATACAATGCATTACCGCCACCGACCTCAACCGGGATGGTAAAACGGACCTGCTGTTCGGCGGAGAAAACAAGGCGGTGTACCTGCTCCTGAACCGGGGCGGGCGTGCCTGGGCGCCTCCCGGAAAAATACTGGAAACCGATGCTTCCTACCTGTCTGCCGCCGATCTTGACGGCGACGGCAGCACCGACCTCGTCGTTTCCCTCTTTTCCCTCAGGAAGGCCGCAGGCGGGGAGATGCTGGGCGGGAAAAACATAGCGGACAACAACGTCAGGGTATTCTGGGGAAATAAGGGCACCTTTTCGCCGGGTACGGTCACGACGCTGGCAACTCCCTATACGGTGGCTACCGCCGTGGGAGACCTCAACGGGGACAACCTGCCTGACATCATCTGCGCCGTGCACCAGGGTGAAAAATCATATGCGGCCGAATCCGCGATTTACCACAATAGCGGAGCGCGGTCCTTTCAAAAAGCGCCCCGCGGCATCCCCGGCAGCGGCGCTTACCATGTCACCCTCGTGCCGGCCGGCAAAGACAAAACCGTGCATGCCGTCATTGCCAACAGCCGGGCGGGACATCTCAATGAAGAGGTGCCGCTGCAGCTCTATTGGGGAAGCGCCGACGGGTTCAGTCCCGGTCACCGCCTGGAAATCCCGTTTACCAGCGGGTATGAAGCTACTGCCGCTGACTTTAACGAAGACGGTTATGCAGACCTGATGGCCATCAACTCCATGCACAGCGGCACAGAAGGAAATTGGTCGAGAGGAGCGAATATCTTCTGGGGAAGCGCCGACGGATTCCGGATGGACCGTGGGGGACGCACG
>JBEBSO010000379.1:0-4248 GCA_040394275.1 Telluribacter sp. | reverse complement strand
AATAAAAATCCATGGGCATCCTGCTGGGCTTGTTTTTCATCGGACTGGGCTATGTAATCAAAATGAACCCCGATTTGATTGCAGGCTACAATACGATGCCCGAACAGAAGAAGAAAAATGTCGACATTGCCGGGCTCTCCTCCTTTATGAAAAAGGGCATGATTGTCATAGGCGCCACCCTCGTCGTCTCCTATACGCTGTTGCTAATGACCGGGTACCGTCATTTCTTCACGCTGATTCTCCTTCCGGTCATACTGGGCGGAGTGGGTTATATCGTATTAAAATCGCAGAAATTTGATCGCAACGGCGGAAGAAGCCGTTACGTTACCATAGGTCTCCTGGCATTGGTGCTGGTTTTCGTCCTCGCCCTGACATGCTACAGCTTTATACCGACGCGGGTGATCGTCACGGAAGAGCAGGTGGAATTTACCGGCAACTACGGTCTTACCCTTCCGAAGCAGGAGATCGGCTCGGTGGAGCTTGCCGAAAGCATCCCGGAAATAAAATTCCGCACCAACGGCATAAGCCTGGGCCCTGTTCAAAAAGGCAGGTTCCGGCTCGACACCTGGGGATCCGCTCACCTGCTCCTCAACTCATTCAGCGGCCCTTACCTGGTCATCACCCGCAAAAACGGGGAGCGCCTGGTGTTCAGGGGCAGCTCCGTCGCGGAGACCGGGGAAGCCTTCCGCCTGCTGAAATGAAATGCGGACGTGCGGATACCTGGCGAATCTGCGCTATCTTTGACGCCCGGCTCAACCAAAGACCAACCCGCGGCCATCTACATTATGCCAGAGATCATCGCATCCGCCTACCAGCATCCTTTGCTATCGCCTGAAGACCTGCAGAAAATAGCAGCCTCCCACCAGCGGGAAACAATCGAAAAAGGCAAAATGCTGCTGAAAGAAGGGGAAACCGCCCATGCATACTACCTGCTTCAGTCGGGATTGGTCCGGGCCTATGTGCTGGATTTTGACGGGCACGAAATCACGACTGATTTTTTTTCGGACGGCGAAATCGTCATCGTCCCTACCTCCCTTTTCCAGCGTATCCCTTCCCAGGAAACCCTCGTCGCAATGACGGATTCCATCCTCTGGCGCATCCGCTTCGACGCCTTCCAGGCACTGTACCACAGTATACCGGGGTTCAGCGAATGGGGCCGGCTCTGGTTTACGCGCCAGCTCTTTGCCATGAAGCAGCGATCGCTCGACATGATCCGTGAATCCGCCACACACCGCTACCTGAAGCTGATGAAGGAGAAACCGCAGGTGATGCAATACGTTCCCCTCAAGCAGATCGCCTCCTATCTGGGCATTACCGACACTTCCCTGAGCCGCATCCGGAAAGAGATCGCCCGGTAAGCCCGGATTCCGTCATTTCTTGTCATATGGCAACCCGCGTAAGCGGCCGGCCTGCTATTTTTGATAAACTGATATCGAAACCTGATGGAAGCAAAAAAATTCAATCCTGTCACCTGGTTTGAAATCTATGTCGACGACATGGACAGGGCCGTAAAGTTTTATGAGGCCGTATTGGGCACCCGGCTGGAATCTATGTCCGACCCTACGGACCAATCCATGCAAATGATGGCTTTTCCCGGTGAAACGGAAAACCCGGGCGCTTCCGGCTGCCTTGTAAAAATGGAAGGCGCAAAAGCCGGCGGTAGCCACGTCATTCTTTATTTCGGCTGTGAAGACTGCTCGGCGGAGGAAAGCCGCGTGGAAACCGCGGGCGGAAAAGTATTGCAATCAAAAATGTCCATCGGCGAGTACGGCTTCTGTGCTATAGTAACGGATACGGAAGGCAATACCATCGGGCTGCACTCCATGCGATAGGCATCCGGGTAGGTTCGCTCACCGGGACGCTTTATTGGAAAAGAGCCCCGCACCGGCCATGGGACGGCCGGTCCTACCCCTGCTCCCCCCTATTATGGAACCTTTCGCGTACGGATTCAAACAGGTAAACGGCATCAGGCTCTATTACGAGCTGTACGGCTCCGGGCAGCCGCTGGTGCTGGTACACGGCGGCGGCGCCTCCTTCCGGCATGACTATGCCGAGGTCATATCCGAGCTTCCTCCCGGCTTTCTGCTGATCGGCATCGACCTGCAAAATCATGGCAGGTCCGGTCACCGCGACATCCCGCAGACTTTCGGGCAGGACGCGCGGGATGTGATCGCCCTGCTGGAGGCCCTGGACATCGGTAAGGCCTCATTTATGGGATTCAGCAACGGGGGAAATACGGTCCTGCAGATCGCCAGCCTGTTTCCGGAAAAAACCGAGCGGCTGGTGGTCGCCTCTGCCTTCTACAAGCGAAGCGGCATGCCGGACGGGTTTTTCGAAGGAATGCGCCGGGCCACGCTGGAATCAATGCCCCGGCGTATGCAGGATCATTTCCTGCAGCTGAAGCCGGACCGGGCTGCGCTGCAGCACATGTTCGAAAAAGACCGTGAGCGTATGGCTTCCTTCACCGACTGGCCGGAAGAAATGCTGCGCGGAATCAAAGCGCCGACCCTTTTTATCTCGGGCGACCGGGATGTGATGACGCCGGAGCATGTCACGGAGATGTGGCGGCTGCTGCCCGATGCCCGGCTGCTGCTGTTGCCGGCGGGCCACGGCACCTACCTCATGGCAGATGAAAACGGCCAGCCGGACCATGCGCTGATCACTTTCACGGTATTCCAGATCGCCAGGTTTCTGAAAATCCCGAAATAAAGCCGGCACCATCCCTCAGCCGGTTTTCCTGTAATTGGCGATCGCCCAGCCGTTGAGCAGCACGGCAAACCCGGACATGATCAGGAAATGCCTGCCGATCTCTTCAAATCCGCTCCCTTTCAGCACAATCATCCGTACCACCTCTATAAAATAAGTGACCGGGACAAACCTGGCGATGGTGTAAGCCCAGCCCGGCATCCCGTCAAGCGGGGTAAACAACCCGCTCATCAGCATAAAGATCATGATAAAGAAAAAAGCCACCGACATGGCCTGCTGCTGGGTATCCGAATAAGTGGAAATCAGCAGGCCGAACCCCAGCAAGGCCACCAGGTAGAGCGCCAGGTACCCGTAGAGAAGCCAGAGGTTACCCAGGGGAATGATCCCGTAAACCAGTCTTGCAATGACCAACAGGCCCAGGCTGAAAATCAGCATGCCTACGATCCAGAAAGGAATAAGCTTTCCAAGCACAAATTCGTACTTCCGGATGGGAGTCACGTTGATCTGCTCGATCGTACCGGTTTCTTTTTCCCGGACAATATTTAATGCGCACATGTACGCCCCTACCATGGTCACCAGCACTACCAGTATGCCCGGCACCATAAAAAACCGGTAGTTCATCGACGGGTTGAACCAGTTGGAGGCAGTCAGGCTGATCACCGGCGCGGCCTGCCAGCGGACCGGCGGGATCTGTTCCAACCGGATTTCATCGCTGAAGGTCGTCAGGATGCTGTTCAGGTAGACGCCGCCAAGCCCGGCCTTTACACCGTTGATGGCATTGATCGCCACAAAAATCGGCAGGCCGCTTCCCCGCACGAGCGCTTTCTCAAAGCCGGAAGGGATTACCAGGACGAGATCGGCCTGGTCGCTTTCCACCAGCCGGAGGGCTTCCGCATAGGACAGGCAGTAGCCGGCCGGCCGGAAATACCCGGAGGAGAGGATTTTAGCGACCAGCCGCTCCGAATAGGGAGAATGGTCCTGGTCTACCACCGCTACATTGATATTTTTGACTTCGTAGTCCGCGGCCAGCGGCAGGATCAGCAGCTGCATGACGGGTGCCACGACCAACAGCGGCAGCAGCGCCTTGTTCCGGACGATCTGCCTGAATTCCTTCTCCAGCAAAAATCGGATGGTCCTCATTCCAGACGGATTTTGAATTTTCTGAAACTGACAAACAGCAGCAGGCAGGTCATACCGAACAAGACCAGGGTCTCCTTCCAGACCGCCCCGAATCCCAGGCCTTTGACCATGATCGACTTCACGATCGTATAATACCACCTGGAGGGAATGACATGGGAAAGCAGCTGCAGGGGTCGCGGCATATTTTCTATCGGGAACATAAAGCCGGTGAACAACAGCGTCGGCACCATCAGCCCCATGAGCGAAAACAGCATGGCGGTCTGCTGCGACTGCGCCACGTTGGAAACCAGCAGCCCCAGGGAAAGCGCAGTAATGATAAACAGGATGCTCTCCGCGAAAAGCAGCGGCAGGCTGCCGTTTACAGGAGTATGCAGCAGGGTGACGCTCAACAGCAGGATCACG
>JBEBSO010000378.1:0-4266 GCA_040394275.1 Telluribacter sp. | reverse complement strand
AGGGAGGCAACCACTTCCGGCACCTGGCTTACCTGCCCGTAGGCCGTGACGATCAGCGCATAGTCCGCTTCCCCGTTGCCTGCATCAGCCGGTGTGCCGGGCACAGTCCTCCGGCCGCCTCCCCGGACCGCATAGACGACCAGCAACAGGACGGGGAACACCAGGTGGTATCCCGCGAGCAACTGAAAACCTGCAAAAAGGAACAAGAAAAACTCCATAAAAGACGTCTTTACCCGCCGGAAGACAAATTACCGGCATTCGTTAAGATCCAACCGGACAACATCGCCCCCCGGCTTCTCAGGTACTTCAGGGAAGGCTCATCACGCGGGCCGATCGCGTGGCCGGCTTCAAAAACGACAGCCACCCGGTCCGAATAGGTAATCCATTCCTTCGCCCTGTTCATCGACTGCAGCGAATCGGCTTCTATCAGGATCACGTCAAATTGCTCCCGCAACCTGGCCAGCTTCTGCTGAATCAGCCGTTCATCGGCGATTTCCAGCAACGAGACATCCCCGCCCCGGGTACCGAGCACCTGCACCGACCCCGGCTGATCCGATTCGATCTCCATGTTCCTGTCCGTGAAATAGTCCTCCATGAGCCAGCTGCCCTGTGCAGCGGTAATCGCGGGAGCGTTGAAGTTGCCGTCGATGATCAGGACCCGCTGATTCACCTTTGCATAAGCCCAGGCCAGGCCATACACCACATGGACGCGATCTGTGACCGGTTTCAGCGAAGTAAAAGAGATGATTCTCGGACCGTATATCTCCTCATCGATTTCGTACCGGAGCGACCTCAGCTGGTTTTTCAGCCGGTGTACCTCATCCGGCGGGGCAGCCGAGTCGTCCGGATCCAGGAAGTTGACCGCCCGGCCGGTCCGGCTGAGCTTGCCCAGGACAGGGATGCCCGTGCGGTCTGCCAGCTGTGCCGGCGACCAGATAGAATGGTCGAAATAATAAAGCACAAACAGGACAAACAGGCAAAAGACCAGGCTGGCTATACCGCACATCGCCACAAGCAGCAGCTTCTTCGAAGGCTGGGGCAGGCCCGGCATGGCCCGTTCCACCTGCTTGAGCGTAATGGGATAATTCGATTCGAGGCGGGCGTTGTTGTACCGCTGTAGTGCTTCTATGTACTCTTTCCCCGCAATATCGATGCCGGTTTCAAACTGCTGGATGCTCGCTTCATTCGGGACCATACCGTCAAATTTCCTGTTCAGCCGGGCGATTTCCGACTCGATGGTCTGTATGCTGTTTTCCGACAGCTCCAGGGATATCTCCAGGTCCAGCTTGCGCGAGACCAGGTTTTCCTTGGCTACCAGCGGGTTGTAAATGTATTTGTCCGTCGACTCCCCTATTTTCAGGGCCAGCACCTGCTGGAGCGAATCTACCCTCGCTTTGTAAGCGGGGTTGAAGTTGCTCCGGATATACGTATCGTTGACCTGCCTGAGCTGCTCACGGGTAGCAGCAATGTTCTGGTTGATCGACGCCATGGAATTTTCCAGGTACTTCCGGTCGGCGGGGTTGAATTTATCATCGATATTCTTCAGTGCCGAGCCGTAGGCTGCCACGTCTTTCTTCGCGATCTCCCGCTTGGTTTCAAAATCAATGATATGGCCGTACAGGCTCCGCGCCTGCTCGTTGAGATTCAATACCCGGTTCCGGATCTTGAACTGCTTCAGCTCCTCCATCCTGCCGTTAAGCGCATCGAGCTTCTGCAGCATGAATTTCTCCAGGAAGTCCAGCGAGCGGTTGTTGCTTTCCCTGAGCCGGTCGGCATAGATGGAAAGAAATTCCTCGCACAGCGTATTGATGACAAAAGCAGTCAGCTGCGGGTGAGTACCCTCAAATTCGATGTTGATATAGTCGCTGTTCTGCAGCCGGTAAATCGTCAGCTTATCCAGGATGGCTTCGGGGCTGTAGCCGCTTTCCTCCAGGATCTGCCGGGCCTCCTTCTCCCGCGCATCCCAGATTGACAGCCCTTCCCGGAGCGTATACTTTTTCTTATACAGCGCGATGAGCCCGGCTTTTTCCTCCCTGCCCAGCGACTGCAGCTGTTTTCCCTGCGGTTTGAACAGCGAGTCACCCTGCACGGTGAGGTCGTGCAGTATCAGCCGGTAAGAAACCTGGTCGATCACGTTCCTCAGCCTCATGAGCTGGATCAGGTTGTCAAATTTCCGGTTGATTTCCGATTCCTGCTCCGCATCTTTCCCGGAAGCCAGGATCTGTTCGGTCTTGTCTACCAGCCCCGTAGCGATCCGGCCCTGCGACCGGTAATGATCCGGAAGGCGCCTGATCAGGAAAAAGCCGGCGATCACTGCTGCCAGGGGTACGAGGATCAGCACAAGTTTCTTCCTGTACAGAAATTTCAGAAACCGTATCAATTCATTCATGGGATATCCTCCAGTTTTTGTCCGACCAATTCTTCCAGGCTGCTTTTTGCTTTGAGAATTTCGCCTTCGGCCGTTATTTTGTTCTGCAGCTGATCGCTGTAAGCCAGCAGGGCCTTGTTGTAGTTGTCAAGCGTCTCCTCTCCCTTTTCAAACTTGTGCCTGATTTCCTTCAGACGGCTCTCGGTATCCAGCAGGGCCTGTGAAACTACCCGGAACAGCACCTTCCGCTGCACATAAAGGTAATACCGTTGCTCCACTTCCGCTTTAAAATTCAGATCGAATGCCTCTTTTTCAAAGTAGGCTGCTTTCAGCTCCGCCCGGGCCTGCCGGATGTGCGCAGGCTTCTGCAGCAGGCTGCCTACATTGGCAAAGAAGCCGAACTGGTAACCGGTAATCAGGTTGGGGTTGACCGTACCCATCATATGCTGGGGCGAAAAAAGATAGGAAAACGAAAGAATGTCGAAATACGACAACCTGGCTTTCTTCACCCCGTAGCCGGCCGATTCGATGCGGGAATCGAAGATTTTCCCCCTGGGATAATTTTTGCGGGCTGTCTCCAGGAGCTTTTCCAGGTACGCTGGCGAGAGGTCCCGGGCGATGGACGGCTCCTCCTGGGCCCGAAGGAAATGTCCTGTCTGAAGAAAAATAAGGATGATAAATATGATTCTCATGCGGTCTGTCTCTGAACGTTTCGTACCATTGGATTGCTCCTCCTCCGGAGACGTCCTTTTTTTGCGGTCTTCCCGGACGCCTTCCCTTGCTCCGGAGTAAAAGAATATTTTTATTCGTAAATTAATCTGAATTGTTCAAAAACTCACCTATGCCGCTCAAAGATTTCCTTTCAGACAATCCCGGTATCAAGAAATTCATTCACCGGCTGCTTATCCCCGAAAACGAGGCCCGGCCCCGCCTATGGGTAAAATGGCTGGTCAACCCCTTTTTTCACCGGAGAGGTAAAGGAACGGTGATACGCCGGCGGGTACGGATGGATGTGCTTCCGTTCAGCCCTTTTTCGCTCGGCGATCATTCCATAATTGAAGATTTCTCCACGGTCAACAACGGGGTGGGCGCCGTTGTCATCGGCCGGCATTCCCTGATCGGGATTGGCAACGTAATCATCGGCCCGGTCACGATAGGAGACCACGTCATTATCGCGCAGCACGTGACGATAAGCGGCCTCAACCACGGTTACAAGGACATCAATACCCCGATCAGCCTGCAGAAAGTAACCACGGCCCATGTATCCGTCGGGGATGCGTGCTGGATAGGCGCCAACGCGGTGATCACCGCCGGGACAAACATCGGCCGGCATGTAGTCGTTGCTGCCGGGGCAGTGGTGACCAGGGATGTACCCCCGTACAGCGTCGTAGCCGGCAACCCCGCCCGTGTGATCAAGAAATACGACCCCGGGCAGCAGGACTGGATCAGCGTCAAACAAAGCGGGGTATAGCCTGCTCATACATTCTCTTTTTGTATCAGCGCCGGGAATGTCTTCAGGATGATCTTCAGGTCCATCCAGAATGAGAAATTCTGCGCATAGGTAATGTCCAGCTCCAACCGCTCCGATTCGGTCATATCGGCAGTTCCTTTGCCCCGCTTGGTCACCTGCCACAGACCGGTCAGCCCGGCAGGACCGGCAAAGCGCATGATTTTATCATCGGTAGTCAGCTTTTCCGCTTCATACAGGGGCAGGGGACGGTTGCCTACCAGCGACATGTCTCCTTTCAGGATGTTCCACAGCTGCGGAAGCTCATCCAGGCTGGTATTGCGCAGGAACCTGCCGATGGATGTGATCCTGGGGTCATTCTGGAACTTGATAAAAGCAGCTTTCTGCTCCTTCCTCTTCTGGTATACCTTTTCACAGATCGCCTGGCCGT
>JBEBSO010000377.1:0-4269 GCA_040394275.1 Telluribacter sp. | reverse complement strand
TGATTTGTACGTTATAAACGATATTAGCAGCCACTTACAAAATTCCGGCGCATCACTATGATTGCTTTAGAATCGAAAGACCGCGAGAGAATAGCCTTTTCCTGGGCACTGTCACTGGGTGTTACCGCCGCAGTGCTGGTGCTGTTTGTTTTTATCCGGCTGACCCGCAATATGCCCGTACCGACGCCCATGGAGCTGTTTGTCGAGGTAAATTACGGGACGGACAACATCGGGAGCGGCAATATACAGACTTTCAATAAGCCCAGCGATTCCAAGGTGGCGGAGAACATGAGGCCTGAGCCCGAGAAGGAGGTCAGGTCGACGGTGACGCCCAAACCGGTACCGCCGGCTCCAAAGACCGAAGAAGTACGGAAAACCACGACCAAGGCTGTGGAAAAGCCGGTGATCACGTCGAAAACCGAGAGCCCGGTAGAGGAAAAGGAACGTCCTGACACGAAGAAATCTTCGACCGGCAGCAACGCTGCGCCTGCCGCCAAGCCGGCTCCTGAGAAGCAGGTCAACAAAGATGCGCTCTTCAGCAAGTCGAAGGGCGGATCGGCCGGAAGCAACGGTACCAACGGCACTGCCAGCGGGACCGGGGGCAACAACAATGGCGACGATGCCTCAGGAGTCGGTGACAAAGGCGTCAAAAGCGGAAGTCTTTATGCCAAATCCTACTCCGGCGGCGGAGGCGGAGGGGGCACCGCCGTAGGGCTTGACCTGAACGGCTGGAACTGGAACAAACGGCCCGTTGTCGACGACAAGTCGGATGCAACCGGCGATATCGTCTTCAAGATTACTGTTGATAAGAACGGCAAAGTAAAAAACGTGATCACGCTGAGCTCTACCGTTACGGATTACGCGGTGGTCAACCAGTACCGGAACGCGGTCAGGGCCTCTACTTTTGTCGCCAAATCCGCCAATGTACCTGACGAATCCGTAGGTACCATCACTTTTAAGATCAGGGCAAAATAAAAGGGTATCGATGCGTTTTGATGAGGCCCTGGATTACCTTTACGGCAGGCTGCCGGTATTTCAGAACATAGGGGCCAGGGCATACAAGCCCGGATTGGATACGACAGAAGCATTCTGTGCGCACCTCGGTACGCCCCAGCGGCGTTTCAGGTGCATTCACGTGGGCGGTACCAACGGCAAAGGAAGCAGCAGCCACATGCTTGCGGCCGTCCTGCAGAAAGCAGGCTATAAGACAGGCCTCTACACCTCGCCCCATCTGAAGTCATTTACCGAACGTATCAGGGTGGACGGTCAGCCGGCCGATCCGGCCTTTATTGCGGCGTTCACCGAAAGTCACAAGGCCTACATTGAAGAAATCAATCCTTCCTTTTTCGAGGTAACCGTTGCGATGGCCTTCGATTACTTTGCCCGCTGCGGGGTGGAGGTGGCGGTAGTGGAGGTGGGGATGGGCGGGCGCCTGGATTCGACCAATATCATCACGCCGGTAGTCTCCCTGATTACCAATATCAGCTTCGACCACATGCAGCACCTGGGGGGAACCCTGCCCGAAATAGCCGCGGAGAAAGCGGGCATCATCAAGCCCGGCGTCCCCGTGGTGATCAGCGAGGAGATGGACGAAGAGGTCATGGACGTTTTTTCCCGGACTGCCGCCCTGAAAAATGCGAAAATGCACGTGGCGGCCAGGGAATGGAGCGTAAGCGGTTCCCGGTATAGAAACGGCCGTTTCGAGCTGCAAATAGAGAAAATTAACAGTGGTAAAAAATATCCCTTCGATAACCTGGTTCTTGACCTGGCGGGGGAGTATCAGAAAAACAACATCCGGGGTGTGCTGTCGGTGCTGGAGCTGTTGCGCCGGGAGGAAACCGGGTTTGCCGTCACGCAGCGGCACCTCCGGGAAGGGCTCCGGGAGGTCGTCCGGCTGACCGGCCTGAAGGGCAGATGGCAGCAGCTGCGTGACGCCCCCCTTGTCATTGCCGACACCGCCCACAACCAGGCCGGGCTGCAGTATACCCTGGCGCAGTTCAAAAGCCTGCCGGCCCGGACCCGGCGTTTCGTGATCGGCTTCGTGGCGGACAAAGACCTGGAGGCCGTGCTCAGGCTTTTCCCGGCCGATGCGGTGTACTATTTCTGCCAGCCTTCCAATCCGAGGGCTTTAAAGGCCGGAATACTGGCCGGCAAGGCATCATCTTCCGGTTTACGAGGGACAGTATACCCCGATGTCAATGAAGGCCTCAGCGCCGCGCTGCGCGACGCCGACCCGCAGGATGCGGTCTATGTCGGCGGCAGCACCTTCGTAGTGGCGGATCTTGCGCATTTATAGTAACATATCAACATGTCCAGAAAGAAATTACAGCGCTTTGCGCACAATGCCCACGCTTCCAACGTGATTGAAAGGGGAAAGCCCCTGTATACCACCGTCCGGGGCCGGTGGAACGAAGCCTATTTTCAGAACAGCCATCCGCTGGTGCTGGAGCTGGCCTGCGGAAAGGGCGAATATACCGTGGGAATGGGAAAGCTTTTCCCGGAGCGCAATTTCATCGGCGTTGACATTAAGGGAGAGCGGATCGCCCGCGGAAGCAGGCAGGCACAGGAGGCCGGGCTTTCCAACGTCGCCTTTCTCCGCACCGGGATACAGTTTCTGGAGGAGTTTTTCGTGGAAGACGAAGCGGACGAAATCTGGCTGATTCATCCCGATCCCCAGCCGCGGGACAAAGAGGAGAAGAAACGGCTGACCAACCCGTCATTTCTGGCGCTGTATCACCGATACCTGAAAGACGGCGGCCTGTTCAATGTAAAGACGGACAATCCGTTCCTGTATGCCTATACACTGGAGAAGCTGCTGGAATCTCCGCTGTACACGGTGGAAGCCCACACCGCCGACCTGTACAATTCACCGCTGATGGAGGAGCACATGGGGATTACGACCCATTACGAACGGATGTTTACGGAAAAGGGCTTCACCATCCATTTTATCCGGTCGCGCTGCAAAAAATAAGCGTCCTGCGCGATTGCACAGGACGCCGGTCAGCCCCTTGTCAGGCTTTTTTATTTTTAACGGCTGATCAGCCTGGCAAAATAATGAACGGTACGAACCAGCTGGGAAACATACGACATCTCGTTGTCATACCAGCTGACCACCCTGACCAGCTGCGTATCCCCGATTTTCTGAACCTTTGTCTGCGTCGCGTCGAAAAGGGAACCGAAGTTGATGCCGATGATGTCGCTGCTCACGATCTCGTCCTCCGTATACCCGAAGCTTTCGTTGGCGGCGGCCTTCATGGCGGCATTCACCTCCTCTGTGCTGGTGGTACGGCCCAGGATGGCGGTAATCTCCGTCAGGGACCCGGTCAGCGTCGGTACGCGCTGTGCGGAGCCGTCCAGCTTTCCTTTCAGGTTGGGAAGCACCAGGCCGATGGCTTTGGCTGCGCCCGTGCTGTTGGGGACGATGTTCTGCGCTGCGGCGCGTGCCCTCCTGAGGTCGCCTTTTGCATGGGGGGCATCCTGGGTATTCTGATCGTTGGTATAGGCATGCACCGTCGTCATGAGCCCGTTGAGCAGCCCGAATTCGCGGTCCAGCACCTGTACTACCGGCGCGAGACAGTTGGTGGTGCAGGAGGCGCAGCTGATGATGGTTTCGGATCCGTCGAGGATATCATGGTTTACGTTGAATACCACCGTCTTGAGATCGCCGGTAGCAGGTGCGGAAATCACCACCTTTTTGGCGCCGGCGGTGATGTGCGCCTCCGCTTTGGTCTTGTCGGCGAAGAAGCCGGTACATTCCAGGACCACGTCTACGTCATGTGCTCCCCAGGGGATCTGCGAGGGATCTTTCTGCGCATAAATATTGATTTCATCGCCGTTGACGATGATGGATTTATCTGTGGCCTTCACCTCCGCGCCGAAACGGCCCTGTGCGGTGTCGTATTTAAGAAGATGTGCAAGCACGCTGGGGCTGGTGAGGTCGTTTACTGCTACCACATCAATCCCTTCGAGGTTATAAATTTGTCGATAAACCAGGCGCCCTATGCGCCCGAACCCATTGATTGCTACTTTAACTGTTGCCATATGCTTGATGTATAAGAATTATAGCGGCAATATTAGTGAAAATAGCGACAAAAGTCACCAGTGGGGAAGAAATAGAGACTAAATTAATTAGCAAAATCGCGCCGGAAGTATTACTAATTAATTTAGTTGATAAATAAGCTGTGTACTGGTATAAGTGAGCCGCTTGCTAAATTCTCCCGCCATATCCTGCTAAACCCGCCGGCTTGCTTGTCCCGATATTATGTCTTA
>JBEBSO010000376.1:0-4273 GCA_040394275.1 Telluribacter sp. | reverse complement strand
GAGAGATCGAGGTCCGGATGCCCGCTTCCGAAGTACCATTGGTCGAAAAACCAGTTGAGGTCCCTTCCCGATACGTCTTCCACGGCCTGCTGCAGCTCGCGCGCATTGCCGGTGCCGTACAGGTTTCGCTCCAGGTAGACCCGGAGCGATTTGAAAAACGCTTCGTCGCCGATATAATCCCGGAGCATGTGCAGGATCCGGCCGCCTTTCTGGTAGCTGACGGCGTCAAACATATCCTCCCGGTTTTTGTAAAAGTACCTGACCAGGTCCTTGTCTTTCCCGGGGCTGTTCAGGTAGGTATGCATGGCCGCCAGGTTGGCATAGTCGGCCGCATCCTTCCCGTATTTGTACTCCTCCCAGAGTGTTTCGCTGTAGTCGGCAAAGCTTTCGTTGACCGTAAGGTTGCTCCAGCTTTCGGCCGTCACCAGGTCTCCGAACCAGTGGTGAAACAGCTCATGGGCGATCACGCTTTCCCAGCGGTTCCCGTCCACCAGCTCCCTGGCATTTTGCTGGGCCATGTCGCTGTGGAGGGTGGCGGTAGTGTTTTCCATGGCCCCGCTGACGTAGTCGCGGGCGGTCATCTGCGCATATTTCACCCAGGGGTATTCTACGCCCAGCTTTTCCGAAAAAAACTTCATCATTTCAGGAGTATGCCCGAAGATTTTACGGGCTACATCCTTGTATTCCTTTTCCACGTAATAGCTGATCTCCTTTCCCTTGTACTGGTCCCTGACGATCGCATAATCCCCGATGCCGATAAAGAAAAGGTAGGGAGCGTGCGGCTGATCCATTTTCCAGTAGTCGGTCCGCGTACCGTCATTGTTCTTTTTCTGGCTGATCAGCTTGCCGTTGCTGAGTGATACATACTTGTCCGGGACAACCAGGTACATTTCCTGCGTGGTCTTCTGGTTGGGCCTGTCGATGGTAGGGACCCATACGCTGGTTCCCTCGGTCTCTCCCTGTGTCCAGATCTGCGTCGGCTTGTCTTTATCTTCTCCCCGCGGATTGATAAAATACAGCCCTTTGGCATCCGTAATGGCTTCGCTGCCCTCCGCTTTGTATTCATCGGGACGGGCGGTGTATTCGATATATACTTTGTAGGTGTCTTTCCGGGTATAGCGTTTGTCCAGCCTGATGTGCAGCGTCAGGCTGTCATAACGGTAAGTCAGCGGAACAAGGTGCTCGTTCCTGACCAGCCGGACTTTATGTATGGCCATCCCCTTCGCATCCAGCAGGAGGGAATCGACCGGGTAAAAATGCGGGCGCAGGGTCAGCCACACCTTGCCGTTGAGCTGTGATTTGTCATAATCGAACCGGGCTTCCAGTTTTGTATGGACGACATTGTTGGTCCTTTCGGGAGTGGCCCGGTAAATTTTTTCCCAGGCATTGCCGGCGGACCGGGTGAGGGTATCCTGGGCGAACGGGACTGTCTGCAGGCTGAGCAGGAGCAGAAGCGCGAGAAAGTGTCTTTTCATAAACATATGTTGAAGGGCGGATGCGGCGCCTGGGCTGCGGACCGGAACCGATCCGGCAAAGGTAATGGATAGGGTATCAATTTTTTTAACTAAAACGGGATTAATGGTATTTTGTATATATTTATTAGCCGGTTGTAAGCAAAAGACGAAGGTGCTAACCCGGAGGAAGCTTTTGTTTACCGGGTTAAAGTTCAAACCTAGCTGTTTTTTTGCATGATGCGCCGAGTGTACAAAAAGTTAATATTGCCGTTTGTTATCTGGGGGGGAATGACGGGAGCCGGCGCGCAGCTGCCGGTGCCCGACGACTATCTTACCGGGGAGTTTCACAAGGGGCGAAGGGAAGCGCTCCGCGCGCTGATGCCGGCACATTCGGTCGCGGTTATTTTCGCTGCCCCGGAAAGAAACTATGCCAATGATGTCAGCTACAAATACCATCCGGATCCGGACCTGTATTATTTTTCGGGATATACCGAGCCCAACGGGGTATTGGTCCTGTTCAAGGAGCCCCAGCCTGCCGCCGACGGCGGGTCTTACCGGGAATTGCTGTTTGTGCAGAAGAAAAATGCATACGCAGAGCAGTGGACAGGCCGGCGGCTCGGCATAGACGGGGCGAAGGCGCAGCTGGGCTTTACGCACGTTTACAATGGCGAGGACATCGGAAGCCGCCTGCCTGATCTGAGCGGCTTTTCGAAGCTGATATTTGAATACCCGCGTGACCTGGCGAAGTCCCCCGCCCGGGGAAATATCTATGAACTGGTCCGGGAATTTAACAGGAAGGCGGGTATCGCCGATGAAGACAAGCTGCCGGCCCGGGCGGACAGGCAGCTTTTTAAGCAGCTGACCTCGCAGCTGAGGCAGATCAAGACACCGGAGGAGCTGGTGCTGATGCGGAAGGCGATCGACATTTCCTGCCTGGCGCACAACGAAGCCATGAAGGCGGTCAGCGTCAACAGCTCGGAGCTGGAGCTGCAGGGAGTCCAGGAGTTTGTGCACAAAAAGCTCGGCGCGCAGCACGTGGGCTACCCGTCGATCGTGGGAGCAGGCAGCAACGGCTGTGTCCTTCATTATATCGACAACAAAGCAACCCGGGCCGGCGATCACCTTGTCCTGATGGACGTAGGGGCCGAATACCATGGCTATACCGCCGATGTAACACGGACCTTTCCTGCCAACGGCAGGTTTTCGCCGGAACAGAAGGCCATTTATGATATCGTATTCGAAGCGCAGGAAGCGGTGTTCAGGGTGTGCCGGGAGGGTACTGCTTTTGCGACGGTGGAACGTACCGCGAGAGAAGTGGTTGCCAGGGGCCTCATCCGGCTGGGGATCATCCGGGACGAACGGGAAAGCCTCACCTACTTTCCGCACGGATGCTCGCACTTTCTCGGCCTGGATGTGCACGACAAGGGGATATATGACACGCTCAGGGAAAACATGGTGATCACTGTAGAGCCGGGAATTTATATACCGGAAGGAAGCAAGTGCGACCGGAAATGGTGGGGAATCGCCGTCCGGATCGAAGACAATGTCCGCATCGGTAAAACAGGCCCTGAAATACTGTCAGATCTTTCTCCCCGTACCACCGAAGAGATCGAAAAAATGATCGCCCGGAAAAGCTTTGTCGAGGGGCTGGAGCTGCCTTTGCTGCCGGGACGGCGCAAATAGAGCGGGAAACGACGGCCCGCCCCGCAGCAGACCGGGGAGGCTGAAGCCAGATTCAGGCGGCCAACGATCCCGGACCGTTGAGCTCCGGCGTTGTGTATGGCCTGCGTGCCGGTTCAGGAGCAGATGCGGATAATGGTCTCTGACTCGTCAAGATAGCGGAGCGAGGCGGCCAGCTCTTCAGGCCGGCCGATACGGGAAAGAAAATGCCGGAGCTGGCTTTCAAACATCGTGTTCCGGTCGAAGCCGGGCAGGTGCTCCGTCTCCGGCGTGCGGCCCGCCCGGGCAATGGTCAGGGTATTGGCAAAATAATCGATTTCGGCGGAGGCTTCTTCGAACACGAACCTGTACCATCTTCTTGGCGCCTGCTCGTGGAAATTGACGTGGCTGTGCGCGGTAAGACCGCTGTGGTAGGTGATGCTGATGTCGGCGCCCGATTCCACATCCAGGCCGGGCAGGCCACTGTAATTTTTCCGGGTGTGCCAGGTTCCGACCGGGCTCTGTGCCAGCCAGTTGAGCATATCGACGTCATGGCTCAGCGTCAAAGCGGCTCCTCCGCCGAGGGAGCTGCGTGCAGCGTAGGATTGGCGGTAATCTTCCCAGGGATGCCAGTGGGGGAGGTATTCTCCCCAATAGCTTTGCATGCTGAGCAGCCGGCCGTGCGCCTGGCTTTCGGCCAGCTGCCGGATGGCCCGGAAAAAGGGATGGTACCTGAGCATGTAGGCCACCTGCACCGTAACCTGGTTCCGGATGGTCAGCTGCCGGAGTGTATCCAGGTGCTCGGTGGTATGGGCAAGCGGTTTCTCGATCAGCAGGTGGATGCCCCTGGCGGCACAGTGGAGGGCCAGCTCCGGGTGATGGGCGGTAGGCGTGCAGATGATGGCCGCAGCCGGCCGGATCGTCTCCAGCTCGTGTAGATCGGTCAATATCTTTATGCCGGATTCGGGCACATTGCGAAGGGGGAGGCCCCGCTGGCGGTACACCCACAGGTTCCGGTAGCCCAGCCCCAGCAGAATCCCTATGTGGCGTTCGCCTATCGAACCAGCTCCCGCAATGACCAGGGGAATATCTTCTTTCATCTGAATAAAAATTTCGGGTGCTCCGGAGCTCGAAAACCTTAACTATAGAACTAAGGTAAC
>JBEBSO010000375.1:0-4316 GCA_040394275.1 Telluribacter sp. | reverse complement strand
AGTACATCACGCAGAGAGCGCTGGGCGCCGATCTTAAGACCGCCCGCAACGGCATCCTGTTTGCCGCGTTTCTCAAGCTCCTCATGCCGGTCATCGTAGTATTGCCCGGTATTGCCGCCTACGCGCTCTACAGCCAGGGGATGTTCCAGGAAGAAATGACGGTAGACGGTAAGCTGGTGGCCGACAAAGCCTATCCGGTACTTCTCAACCTGCTGCCTGCCGGTCTGAAAGGCCTCTCTTTCGCTGCCCTGACAGCCGCTGTTGTGGCCTCCCTTGCCGGCAAAGCCAACAGTATTTCCACCATCTTCACCCTTGATATTTTCAAGACCTATATCGGTAAGAACAGAACCGAAAAAGAGCTTGTCCTGATCGGCCGGATCTTTATCGTCGTTTCGATGATTGTGGCTATCGCCGTTGCCCCGTACATGGGAATTGACAAGGAGGGCGGGTTCCAGTTTATCCAGAAGATGACCGGGCTGCTTTCTCCGGGGATCTTCGCGGCATTTATCATGGGCTTTTTCTGGAAACGCACCAACTCGGCAGGCGCGCTGTTTGCCATCGTCGGCGGTTTCCTGATCGCGCTGGGCATGCATAACAACTGGCTTCCCTTCGCCGACTGGTCAGCCGTACCTTTCCTGGATCGCATGGGATGGGTATTCCTGATCTGCGTAGGCGTAATGATATTTCTCGGGTACCTGCTGCCGGACGAAAAGAAAGGGCTTACCATTGATCCGGCGATGTTCCGCACCCACCGGACCTTTACCATCGGCTCTGCCGTAGTGCTCGCGATCCTGACGTTCCTGTACTGGTACTTCTGGTAATCAGGGGGCAGTCTCCGCCGGGGCCATGCCCGCTTTTTATTTGTTCACCTGTCGTATCTAAACCCACTTCCCGGCAAATGAAAAACAAGATCGTCCGCCCGGTAACCGGCTTCGCCGGGGTGCTGGCCTTCCTTATGCTGTGCGGCGCGGTGCACAGCCGGCCCGTTATCCCCGGCAAATCGGCTCCCCGGACACTCATCGTCTTTTTTGACGGCCTCAGGCCCGATTATATCACCCCGGAGGCCATGCCCCACCTGTACAGGTTTACCCGCACGGCGTTTGCCTGCGAAAATCACCACAGCGTATTCCCTACCGTAACCCGTGTCAATTCGGCTTCCTATGCTACAGGCTCCTACCCCGCTTCACACGGCATACTGGGCAATTCGGTATATTTTCCCGATGTGAACCCCTCCGGGAGCCTGAATACAAGCTACAAGGACCTGCAAACGGTCGCAAAAACGATCAAAGGGCCCTTGCTGACCGCATCCTCCCTGGGGGAGATCCTGCAGGCGGCCGGGGAAAAAATGTATGTATTCAGCTCGGGTACTACAGGACAGGCTTTCTTACAGAATCACACCGTCAATGGTGCCGTCATCAACCCCGAACTGATCCTCCCGGCTTCCATACAGGAGCACGTCGTCGGGCAGGCAGGCCCCCCTCCTTCGTCTGCGGCCCCCAAAAGCGAAAAACACCGCTGGATTACGGATGCCTTCCTGAAGATGGGAACAGCTTCCGATGCCCCGCTGGTAAGCGCAGTGTGGTACTCTGATCCGGACGGCGCGGCCCACAGCTTCGGGATCGGCTCGGTACAGGCCCGCGAGGCGATCAGCGCGGTGGACGCCCAGTTCGGACGTATTATGGAGCGGCTTGAATCCCTGCCGCCGGCTGACCGTTTCAACATCATCATTTCTACCGATCACGGGTTTGTGACGCACACCGGCAAAGTCGGGCTGACCGACTTCCTGGTTTCCTCCGGTTTTAAAAAAGACAAAGGATCAGACGACATTGTCGTAGCCGACGGCGCCATTTATGTCCGGGACAAGAATCCAGAAACCATCCGCAAAATTGTCGCTTCGCTTCACCGGCAGGAATGGGTCGGTGCTGTTTTTACCGGTGCTGCCCCGCAAAACCGGGACCTGGGCCGGGTCGACGGCACGCTCTCCTTTGACCTGATCCGCTGGAACCACCCCGAAAGAGCTGCCGATATCCTGGTGGCTGTCAACTGGCATGACGGAAAAAATGCAAATGGCTACGCAGGAACGGATTTTGCCCTCGGCGTGGCAGGACACGGCGGCTCGAGCCCCTACGAGATCAGCATCCGCCTGTTTGCTAAAGGGCCGTCGTTTAAAAGTGCCGGCACCAGCCGGCTGCCTACCTCCAATATCGATATCGTTCCCACCGTGCTGGCTGCTTACGGGCTGCCCGTCCCGCCGGGAATGAACGGGCGGGTGCTGACAGAGATCCTCCGCGGCCCGGCGGCCGGCTCCCCCGGGAAGGAAACAAAGAAAAAGACGGTCACACGGGCGGTATATAGCTGGGGCACCTACGAGCTTTATCTGGAAAAATCGGTGCTGGGAAACCACGAATACGTTAACTTTACCAAAGTGGAAAGGACGCTGAAAAAATAGTTTCTTTAAGGGAACAGGCCTCCCGGGTGCGTCCTGATATCAAACTCATCGATCATGGTTAAGACAATCACAGACAACAGCGCTTTTCTATCCAGGAGAGCATTTATGGGTACGCTGGCTTCCGGGGCGGCGCTGTCCGCACTCCCCCGACCCGCATCGGCGGAGACCCGGGCCAAACCTGTCATTTGTGTATTCTCCAAACATCTCCATTGGCTGGAAATCCCGGACATGGCACAAACCGCACGCGAGCTGGGCTTTGCCGGAATCGATCTGACGGTAAGGCCGGGCGGGCACGTCGAACCGGAAAAGGTGGCCACCGAGCTTCCCAAAGCGGTCAGCCTGATCAGGAAAGCCGGGCTGCAGGTCCCGATGATCACGACCAACGTGATGGATCCCGACAGCCCTCTTTCGCATGCCGTTCTGAAAGCAGCCGGCGAGCTGGAAATTCCCTATTACCGCACCGGCTATCTGAAATACGATCCCAACCTGGAAATCACGCAAAACCTGGAGCAATTCCGCACACAGATGCAAAAGCTCGCAGCGCTTAATAAGAAATACAGGATCCACGGCGCCTACCAGAACCATTCGGGGACAGGCTTCGGAGCGGCGGTGTGGGACCTGTGGGAGGTGCTGAAGGATCTCGATCCGCAGTGGATCGGCTGCCAGTACGACATCAAGCACGCGGTAGCGGAGGGTGGACTGTCGTGGGTCCATGGCCTCAACGCGCTGAAATCACACATCCGCTGCATGGACATCAAAGATTTTATCTGGGTGTCGAAAGGCGGGAAATGGCAGCAGGAGCAGATGCCGCTGGGTACCGGTATGGTCGATTTCGGGCAATACTTCCGACTGCTGAAGAAATATGCCATTTCAGGACCGATGTCTCTCCATTACGAGTACAGCCTCGGCGGCGCCGAGCACGGAAAGAAAACATTGTCTGTCCCGCGGGAAGAAGTGCTGCAGGCGATACAGCGGGACCTCCGTACCCTCCGCCGGCTCCTGGACGAATCCTGAACGCCACAACTTACCCGGCCAGATGACAAATAGAACATCCTTTTTCTTCCTGATTCTGCTGCAGCTTACCGTCTTCTCCGAAGGCCATAGCCAGCCGGCTTTCGAAGCCGACGTGATCATCTACGGCGGCACCTCCGCAGCTGTCACCGCAGCCGTGCAGGTCGCCCGGATGGGGAAATCCGCCGTAGTAGTTTCTCCCGATCAACACCTGGGCGGGCTCTCTTCCGGCGGACTGGGCTTTACGGATACCGGGGACAAATCGGTCATCGGCGGGATTGCCCGGGAATTTTATCACAGGGTATACCTCGAATACCAGAAACCGGACGCCTGGCGCTGGCAGAAGAAGGAGGAATACGGGAACAAAGGCCAGGGAACACCGGCCATAGACGGCGCCGAACGCACGATGTGGATTTTTGAGCCGCATGTCGCCGAAAAAATATTTGAAGACCTCATCCGCGAAAACCGGGTCCGGTTGCTGCGCAACGAATGGCTCGACCGCGAAAACGGGGTCGAGCGAAAGGATGGGCGGATCATTTCGTTTAAAACCCTTAGCGGAAAAACCTTTACCGGCAGCATGTTTATCGACGCCACTTATGAAGGTGACCTGATGGCCTCTGCAGGGGTAAGCTATCATGTCGGCCGCGAGGCAAATCAGGTGTACGGCGAGGAATGGAACGGGGTACAGGTCGGGGTCCTGCACCATGACCACTGGTTCAAGTCGGACATCAGCCCCTACATCCGGGCCGGCGACCCCTCCAGCGGCCTCCTGCCCGGCGTCTACGGGGAGCATCCGGGAAAAAGAGGAGACGGGGACCACCGGATCCAGGCGTATTGCTTCCGGATGTGCCTTTCC
>JBEBSO010000374.1:0-4365 GCA_040394275.1 Telluribacter sp. | reverse complement strand
TGCCGTTGCGGGCGGTCTTAAGATCGGCTCCCAGCGCTCTCTGCGTGATGTACTGGTTACATCCCCAGTAGTTCAGGTTGACAATCCACATGCCTCCCAGCAGCACGGTCAGGCCGGGGAGCTCCATGTAGTGGGGACTGTCTTTTTTGAAGATCATATGAAAATGATCGTCGTGGTTTTCGGTCATGAGCCTGAAGCCGTTGGCCAGCCCCTCCATGCCGAATTGCTCCGACACCAGGTGGAGGGCCAGGTAGGTGGTAGCCAGTCCGCCGATCACCAGGAAAAAGACCTGGATCACGTCGGTAAACCCGATGACCTTCATACCGCCTATCGTGATCACGATAGCGAATATCGCCAGCCCCCACATGCACAGCCAGAAGTCGAGGCCGGATATGCCGGACACCGCCAGCGCCCCGAGATACAGGATCGAGGTGAGGTTGACCAGGATATACAGCCCCAGCCAGAAGATGGCCATGACCAGGCTCACCGTCGGGTTGTACCGCTGGCTCAGGAACTGCGGCATGGTAAATATCTTGTTCTTCAGGTAGATAGGCATGAAGAATACCGCCACGACGATCAGCGTCGCTGCCGCCATCCATTCGTAGGTGGAAATGGCCAGCCCCATGCTGAACCCGTTGCCGGACATGCCGATGAATTGTTCGGCGGAAATGTTCGAAGCGATGAGAGAGGCGCCGATCGCCCACCAGGTCAGGGAGCCTTCCGCGAGAAAAAAGTCTTTTGTAGAGGTGGTTTTGCTTTTTTTTCGCTGATAGATCCAGTAGCCGTAACCCGCTACCACAAGGAAGTAAAATAAAAATACGATGTAGTCCAGGGTACTCAATTGCTTCATGGGTATAGTAAAGTTCAGGAAGTTTAAAAAGTTTGACTATCGGACTGCGGCCACTCCGGAACCCCGGGTTCAGGAGCCGGTTTTTTTATTTCGAACGGGACATGCCGGCGGCTTGCCCGGTCTGTAATGGCACTAAAGGTACTTTTTTTTATGATATAAGGAGAGAAAAATTATTCGGATAAGTACCGGGAAGGAGGACGGCCTCAGAAAATTAAGGCCGGAAGGAGCAGCAAGCGGGGAAAAGCCGGCCGGGTACGCCCTGGCATACCCGGCCGGCGATAGAGGGGGGCTACTGTGCCGGATAGTATTTTTCCAGCCAGGCCGAGATTTTTCCAAATACATCAATGGCGGCGGCGGGGCTCATCCCGTGAACCTCATCCGGGTAAAGCTCCAGCTGGGAGGGAATGCCGAGAGAGACCAGCTTCCTGTGCAGGTTTTCCGCCTGGCTGACATGGATCAGCGGATCTTTGACGCCGTGAAAGCTGATGGTGGGGACGCCGGTATCTTTCGTCAGGTGGTAGGAAGGGCTGGCGTCCAGGCATATCTGTGCCTTGGGATCTGCTTCTCCCAAAAACCGGATGACGGTATTGTTGGCTTCGGTGCCGTCCTCCCGCACCGATTTGTCGCTCAGGTCGGCGGCGCCCCAAAGATTGATGACGGTTTTTACCTGCTTCTTCCTGTCGTAGCCGTAGGCGTACAGCAGGGCCAGGTGGGCGCCGGCGCTTCCGCCGATCAGCGCAAATTCATCGCCGTTGTATTTGTATTTGCGGGCGCCGGAGGATATTTTTTCCAGTCCTTTGGCGATGTCCTCGATCTGGGCCGGAAACAGGTTTTTGCCGTCCTTCACCAGCCTGTAATTCATAGAGACGACGATATAGCCCTTCTTGCCTACCCATTCGTCGATCAGCTGTCTGGGGAATTCGCTTTTATCTCCCCGCACCCACGATCCGCCGTGAAAATAGACGATCACTCTCGTTTTTTCATTGTGGTTGTGGGGAATGAAGGCATCAAAGCGGTTGTCCGGGTCTTCGGCATTGCCGTACCTGACGTTCAGCAGCTTGGTATATTTTGCAGGCCCGGCTGCCGGTACAGCGCTGCTGCCGGCTTTGCCATTGCGGAGACCGTTGGCATTGAGCCAGCGGATGAGCGCGTCGGGCTGATCGGTCTGCAGGCCCTGCACGCCCTTGTCCATGGCGAGCTTCCAGCTTTCGGGGCCTTCCGAAGGAGACTGCACGTCCTGCCAGACGGCGACGCCGTTTTCCCTGGCCGTTTCGACCATTCCCGCATCCGCCACATTGTCGAGCAGCTCAATTTTTACCTGGCTGAGATAAAAGCTGAGCTGCTCCCGGGTGGTCACCTCTTTGAGTACGCTTGTCATCAACGGGACATTCGGGGCCACCTTTCTCCATTGCCTGTAGTGGGGAATCTGGTTGATATATACAATCACCTGTTCCTCCATCCCTGCCTCTTTAATTTCTTTCCAGGTATTTTCTACACTCCCGTCTTTGAAGTCCAGGTAAATATTGATTTTTCCCTTACAGGCTTTCAGCACCTCCCGGAGTTCGGGAATGCCGTGTTTTTTACTGCTGCTTTTCGTTTTGTCCGTGACGGCCAGCTTTTTGATTTCGGCCAGCGTAAGCGCTTTGACGGGGCCCGACCCGTTGGTCATCCGGTCTACAGTGTCATCATGCAGCAGCACCAGTGCGCCGTCCCGGGTCGACCTCACATCTATTTCCACGTAGTCGGCGCCGGTTTTTATGGCTTCCTTCACCGCTGCGAGCGTGTTTTCGGGCACGTCCCGGTGATGGCCGCGGTGCGCGATCACGATAAACTGGTTTTTGGTGGCCGGCAGCCGGACCTCCTGGGTGTATCCCGGGGTGACGGCAATGAGCAGAAGCAGGAAGCTCCTTAAAAGGGAGGTTTTCCGGAAGAGGTTACTTGATTTCGAATTGTTGATAAAACAAAACATCCTGATGTCTGGGTTAGTTGGATTAATAAAAAGGCAAAGCGGCCATGGCTGTCTTCCTGTACCGTAATGATCTTTATACAAAGCAGCGCAGCGATCGTACTACTGTAAAGGGGCACAATATTTTAACACGTCCCCGGCCGGAAAGCAGGCCCGGCCGCAAAGAGAAAATACAGCCGGCGAAACAAAATGACCTGTTTGTGTGTTAATTTAAAACCGCCGCAGAAATGTCCTGCGGCGGTTTTTGGCGTTACCTATACTTAAAAGCCGTACAGGCAGCATGCAAATTTTCAGAAGTTGGAATTAAAAGACCTGCTCAGACTCTACAGCGACGACAGCTATATAAAGCTGCTGCAGAACAAGATCAAATCCGGAAGCCCGGAAGACTTACATATACAAATCAAGGGCCTGACAGGAAGCGTGGATGCGGTCATCGCTGCGGCGATACACGGCGTCCAGCCCCGGACAACGCTTTACGTGCTCGGCGACAGGGAGGAGGCGGCCTATTTTCAGAACGACCTCCAGCATCTTCTCGGCAAGGAGGAGGTGCTTTATTACCCGACTTCCTACAAAAGACCTTACCAATACCAGGAGACCGACAACGCCAACGTCCTGATGCGGGCGGAAATACTCAACAAGCTCAATGTGGCCAGGCCCGCTCCGCTGCAGATGGTAACCTATCCCGAAGCGCTGTCCGAAAAGGTCATCAGCAAAAGATCGCTCATCGCCAATACTTTTACAGTCAGGACCGGCGAGAAGCTCGATACCGGCTTTCTCTCCGAGTTTCTGATCGGGTACGGGTTTGAGGTGACCGATTTCGTGTACGAGGCGGGGCAGTTTTCGGTGCGGGGAGGGATTCTTGACGTATTTTCCTTCGCCAGCGAATATCCTTACCGGATAGAGCTGTTCGGCAATGAGGTGGAAAGCATCCGTTCGTTTGACCCGGATACCCAGCTTTCGATCGATGCGGTGAGCCAGGTAAACATTGTGCCGGATATCCAGCAAAAGCTGGTGTATGAAACCCGTGAGTCTTTCCTGGATTTTCTTCCTGCCGGCGCATGCCTGTGGTTCCGGGATGCGGAGCTGACGCTGGAAGTCATAGAAAACAGCTTTGAAAAGGCGCAGCAGGCCCTGGAGGCGCTGACGAGCGGGGACATCCGGGTGGTCAGCGATCCGCAGGACCTCTATGAAACCCGCCGCGGGTTTCTCAACCGGGTCAAGACTTTCAAGACGGTGGAGTTCGGCCGGCGCACGTATTTCAAGGGAGCGGAGGAAAACCAGCTGAAATACCCCTCAAAACCCCAGCCGTCCTTCAACAAGGATTTCCAGCTGCTGATCAATGATCTGTCGGAAAACCAGGCCCGGGGGTATGTCAACGTCATCGTTGCGGAGCAGCCCCGCCAGCTTGACAGGCTTTCCCGGATTTTTGAAGACCTGGATCCCTTCGTACAATTCAGGCCACTGGCCATTTCGCTGCGGGAAGGGTTTGTCGATGACAACCTCAAGCTTGTCTGCTATACCGATCACCAGATTTTTTCGCGCTTTCACA
>JBEBSO010000373.1:0-4365 GCA_040394275.1 Telluribacter sp. | reverse complement strand
GCCCTCATCGAGCGGGCGCACCTCGAAACCGGGCTGCCCGTGGCACGTCTTACCGGCGAACGCGCCCGGACGATCGGCCAGCTGACCCAGTTTGCCGACCTGCTTACGGAAGGTTCCTGGGTAGAAGCCGCCATAGACACTGCCATCCCCGACCGGCAGCCGCTTCCCAAACCTGACATCCGGAAAATGCAGGTACCCATCGGGCCGGTGGTCGTATTCGGTTCCAGCAATTTCCCCTTTGCCTATTCCGTGGCCGGCGTGGATACGGGACCTGCGCTGGCTGCCGGCAATCCCGTCATCGTAAAAGCGCATCCGGCGCACCCGGGTGTGAGCGACCTGACTGCCGGCGCTATCCTGAACGCGGCACGGCGCACCGGGATGCCGGACGGTGTATTCTCGATGCTGTACGACAACGGCCACGAGGTCGGTGCGGCGCTTGTAAAGCACCCGCTCGTGAAAGCGGTAGGGTTTACCGGTTCCTTTAAAGGCGGGATGGCGCTCTATAGAATGGCCATGGAACGGGAAGAGCCTATCCCCGTTTACGCAGAGATGGGCAGCGTCAACCCGGTGGTCCTGCTGCCTTCCGCGGTAGAAAAGCGCCTCGGGGACCTCCCGAAGATCCTCGCCGGTTCCGTGACGCTGGGTGCAGGCCAGTTCTGCACCAACCCCGGGCTGGTTTTCGTCCTCAACTCCCCGTACCTCCCTGCTTTTGAGAAAGCCTATGCTGCGGAAATCGAATCCGCGGTCTCCGCCACCATGCTCACGGAAGGAATCTGCAGCAGCTTTTACCGGCTCAGGGACAAGGCGCTCGGGCAGAGCGGGGTATCCGTCCTGGCCAAATCCACGCATACTTCCGAACTGAAGAGCCAATCACAGGCCACCGTAGCCAGGGTATCCGCCCGGGACTTCATCGCCAACCCGGAACTGCAGGAAGAGGTATTCGGCCCGTTTTCGGTATGGATCGTATGCGAGGATACCACTGAGCTGGAAGCCGCGCTATCCAGGTTGAAAGGACAGCTTACCGCATCGGTTTTCACCGAAGCGGAAGAGGCCCGGTCCTATCCCGGGGTGATCCGGACCCTCGCAAAAATTTCGGGGCGGTTCATCATGAACGGCGTACCCACCGGGGTGGAAGTATGCCCTGCCATGCACCACGGCGGCCCGTTTCCTTCCTCCACCGATACAAAATTCACATCGGTCGGAAGGCACTCCATCCTCCGTTTTGTACGGCCGCAGTCATTCCAGGACTGGGAGGACTCCCTGCTCCCGGACGAGCTGAAAAACGGCAACCCCCTGGGAATCTGGCGGCTTTTCAACAACGAATTAAAAAAATAAGACACATGTCCCCGGTGCTGCAGACCGTTTCTTCCAAAGAGACCGTGCTTATCACCGGGGCTTCGGGGCTCGTGGCCCGCAAGGTGGCGAAGGACCTGCGGGTCAAAGGACATACCGTACGCTTCCTCAGCCGGACACCCGGCCCGGGCTGCTTTTCCTGGGACGCGGAACGGGGCTATATCGAGCCCGGCGCTTTCAGCGGAGTGGCCCACGTGATCCACCTGGCCGGTGCAGGCCTGGGAGACCGGCGGTGGAGCACCGCACGAAAAAAGGAAATTTATGACAGCAGGGTCGCCTCCTCCCGGCTGCTGTTCAGGCATGCACATACGCTGTATCCTCCCCTTAAGACCTTTATCTCCGCTTCCGCCGTAGGATATTACGGGATTTCCCCCGATCCCGACAGGATGTTCAGAGAGACCGACGGACCGGGCGAAGGTTTTCTGGCCGACGTCTGCAGGGACTGGGAAGGGGCAGCCGATGCGTTTGCCTCCCTGCCGGGTACGCGGGTAGTAAAGTTCAGGAGCGGGATCGTCATCTCGGGCGAAGGAGGGGCTATTCCCAAAATGGCCCTGCCCGTACGCTGCTTTGCAGGAGCTCCCCTGGGGACAGGCAGGCAGTGGGTGCCCTGGATTCACATAGACGACCTGGGCCGGATAATTGAAAACGCGATAGAAGACCCCGCCATGCAGGGTGCATACAATGCCGTTGCCCCGGACCAGGTTACCAACGAAGCGCTGACAAAGGCCATTGCCCGCACATTGAATAAGCCGCTCCTGCTGCCGGGTATACCCTCCTCTGTGCTCAGGCTGCTGCTCGGTGAAATGGCCGGGCTCGTGCTCAGGGGAAACCGCGTAGCTCCCGAACGGCTCGCCGCCTCGGGGTTCACGTACACCTTCCCCGGTATAGACGAAGCGCTGCAGGACGTACTGTCGTAGGTTATTCCGGAAATTCCTGCTCCGGAAGGGAGTCCGGCATCAGGGTATCCAGCGAAGGCAGCGCTCCCGGCAGCGCCCGCTCCAATTGCTTGGGCTTGTTCCACGGCGCGGTCGTCCTCCTGCCCATGTCAATGGCAAAAGCGATCACTGCCAGGACGAAGACAACAAAGACAATGATAAATATTCTGCGGTTACCGGTAGGTGAAGACATGAATTAAGGTATTAAATACTCCTTCAGCACGCCCGTGTTACCTGACACTTCCGCCCAGCTCAGGCCGGTAAACTCGATGACCGCGACACTCCCCTTTTCCATTGAACCGATATACGCCTTGGTCAGGTATTCCGCAAAATAAGAGATATCCGGGTTATGCCCGACCATCAGCAGCACCTGGCAGTCGTCCGGCGTGCCCGCCAGCTCGGACATGTACATACGGGGACCTCCGTCAAACAGGTTGTCATTGGCCACGATCGCATCCGCGTCAAATCCCAGGCGTTCGGCAAAAACCTTGGCCGTCTGAAAAGTCCTGAGCGCCCCGCTGCATACGATCCTGTCTGCCTTCAGCCGGCGTTCGGCGAGCCTTGCGCCCATTCTTGCCGCCTCCATGATGCCGTCGCCCGTCAGTTCCCTGTCAAAATCTCTGAACATCGGCGCCCCGGGTTCTGCAGTCGCGTGTCTTATCAGGTAGAGGTGCTTTCTCATAAAAGTAAATTTATGCAAAGGTAAGTCATTTTGGATTTCACGAAATACATTTTCCGGTCCGGCGCCGTAATTTTAAGCCGCAGCGGCCGCCCGTTTATATGCCCGTAAAGCCGCTGACCATTTATTTGGCTGTTCTGTGAATTTAAGGCTTTAAAATTTGTTAATTTGTCGAAGGTTAGCCCTGACAGTTTTAACCCAGTGATACCAAGAAGCTATGTTACAATTTCTGAAATACGTCCTGGCCACCATGATCGGCCTCTGCTTGTTTTGCCTCCTGTCGCTGTTTATCATCGCGGGGATAGGCGCTGTTTTTTCGGGGCCGGACGCGACGACAATAAAGAGCAAGTCCGTCCTGAAGCTGGATCTCAGCAACCCGATCCGGGAAGTGGGCGAAGAAAACCCATTTGCCGAATTCGGGGGGCCGGTTTTCAGCGGAAGCGAGAACATCACCGGTCTCAAGGACATCAAGAACGCCATACGCCTGGCCAAAGACAACGACAACATCCGGGGGATCTACCTGAAAGCGGATGATCCCATGGCCGGCTGGGCCACGCTGGAAGAGATCCGTACCGTCCTCATCGACTTTAAAAAGTCCAAAAAGTTTGTCTATGCCTATGCCGAGTTGTATACCGAAAAGGGATACTACCTGGCCTCCGTTGCGGATGAGATTTTCCTGAACCCGTCGGGCGGCATGGAATGGAACGGCCTCTCTGCAGAATATGACTTTTTCAAAGGCACCTTCGATAAGCTGGAGATCCGGCCGGAGGTATTCCGGGTGGGCGAGTTCAAAAGCGCGGTGGAGCCCTTTATCCGCAAGGACATGAGCGAAGCCAGCAAAACACAATCCCGCGAGCTGCTGAATGCCGTGAATACGCATTACCTGGAAAGAATAGCGGCTTCGCGCGGCATTCCCGTTGAAAAGCTCCGCAACCTGGCAGACTCCCTGCTTGTGGCCAATACCTCATCGGCGCTCAGGAACAAGCTCATCACCCGGTCAGGCTATTATGATGAATTCGAGAGCCTCATCAAGACCCGGCTGAAAACCGAGGAAAAGAAGAACATAGAGTTTGTAGGGATCGATAAGGTGAACAAAAGCGCGGCCCTTCCCTCCGGCGACCTCAACAAACGGGTGGCCGTGCTGGTGGCCGAAGGAGAAATCGTAAGCGGCGAGGGCGGCAGCGGCTCCATCGGCTCCGACAAATTCGTCAAAGACCTGCGTAAGCTGAGGACCAATGACAAAGTCAAAGCCATTGTCCTTCGCATCAATTCGCCCGGCGGAAGCGCGCTCGCCTCCGACATCATGTGGCGTGAAATCGAGCTGACCAGGAAGGTGAAGCCGGTGATTGCTTCCATGTCCGACGTAGCCGCTTCCGGCGGATATTACATGGCCATGGG
>JBEBSO010000372.1:0-4372 GCA_040394275.1 Telluribacter sp. | reverse complement strand
ATATTCAGCTGCTCAAAAAAATCCCCGCTCATTTTCCGGTCATAATGCTGACCGGTATGAACGAGGCGAAAATCGATATCGGAACGTGTTAGTTTTGCTTGATCAATAGCCCGGATAATCGGCGCAATTTTCATAAAATTCGGCCTTGCCCCGGCTACAATAGTAATGTTCATGTGTAAGTTAGGACGTCAAGTTATAAAAAAAGCACTGTCCAAAAGCCCGCCATCGGGGTATTACAGAAGATAAGCCTGGCTTATCGCTGAGCTTCCGAACATCATGCCCACCTGTTCTCCCCGGCTTTCACCGGGCGGCGCGCTACATCGCCCTGGACAGTACCGTAAAAAATAAATCAGATTTTTTCGAGCACCTCAAAACGTGCCTCCGGCTCCTGCTCAAAGGAAGCCCGGGAATGGCCCGTCCAACCGAGCTTATGCACGAGCATCATCCAGATAAACTTCGTGTTGGTGACAAGATAACGCTTCCACATACGCCGGGGCTCCTGGATGACCCGGAAAAGCCATTCCAAACCACCTTTCTGCATCCACAAAGGAGCGCGCTTTGTCTTGCCGGCCACGATATCAAAGGACCCGCCGACGCCCATTACAAAAGGAGACCTGATCAGCGACTTGTACTTGTCCAGGAAAATCTCCTTTTTAGGAGAAGTCATGGCCACGAAAATCAGGTCAGGCTTGCTTTCCGCTATGGCCTTCGCGACCTCCGCTTCTTCCGCTTTGGAATAGTAGCCGTTCCTGTACCCGGCCACAATGTCGGGGGAATACAGGCCACTGTAATGCTCCGCTACTTTCCTTACGACTGCCTCTTCCGCGCCGAAGAAAAAAATCCGGTAATGCCGCTGATGAGCCAGCGCCACCAGCCGCTGCATCAGGTCAATGCCCGCCACCCTTTCCGGCAGGTATTTTCCCAACCAGCGTGCCGCCCAGACCACCGCCTGGCCGTCCGCGTTGATCAGGTCGCTGTTGACCACTGCCTGGCGAAGCAGCGGATCCTTTTGCATGTTCACGAGTTTGGCCGCATTGACCACTACATGATGGACCGGTTCTTTTTTTCGGATGGATCGATCGATAAGCTTCACCGTTTCATCCATCGTCAATGCATGGATGGGGCAACCAAATAGTTCAATAGCAAATGTTTGTGTAAGCATAACGAAATCATTAAACAAAATAGCAAATGTGTTGTTAGTGCCGCAGGTACACGGTCAGTCCGTAAAACATCCATGCCTGCGCCCATCGTATGTAGGACACCCGGGAAGAAAAATATTTCTTTTTTTGATAGTAAAAGTACCCTTCCCCGTCCTGCATATTTAAGATGGTCCAATTTAATACTTTATCGATCAAATCTCTATTACTTTCATATATTTTTAACTTATCCAGCGTAATGATCAGCTGGGAAGTATTGTGAATATCTATCGGGTACAGCCGGTCACTGTAGTAGGCCGGTCTTCCTTCCGGATCATTAAAAAAGGTCGACAGGTAGTATTCCAGCCCTTTTTCCAGGTAGCTGTTGTAGGTCTGGTCCCCGGTCAGACTTGCGTAGTCCGCGAGGCATTCCAGGTTATAGCCGGTATGGAAGTTGTCTATCCATTGATGAAACGGCAACGTTCCGTAGCTCCATGCCCCGTTGTCCTGCTGGCGCCTGCAGCAGAACCGCACCGATCTTTCCGCCGCCGCCTTCAGCTGCTCTTCTCTGGTATAGCTGTACGTCTTTGCCAACAGCCTGCTTCCCAGCAGCGATGCATTAAAAACCTGCGTCCGGTCTTCCGGTGAATAGGAGAAGGCAAAGTCTCCCGCCTCATCTACCGTTCTGTTCAGGTCGTTGAGCACGAAGAAACGGCTGTCCAGCGCCACATCCAGGTATTGCGTATTCCCTGTGATTTCGTAGGCTTCAAACAGTGCGAATGCTACAAAAGTAGTAGCGACAACCGTAGGCGTAAATTTCGGTTGAAAGAAAGCCCTCGCCTGCCAGTCAAAATTGTATCCCCAGCAGCTGCCTGAATATCCTTCCGAACGAAGGGAGATCAGGACCGGGGCCAGCTCATTGATCCTGTCCAGGTATTCCTGTTTCGGATCTGCCTTGTACAGTTCGCAGTAACCATGAAGGAAAAGGCCCAGCCCTTTCGGGTTATAATCCTTTGCCACACCTGTAAGGGGCCGGAAATTGATCGGCGACCGCTTGAAAAACTGGATCCATGCCAACCTGGCCCACCTGTTCTCCCTGATCCGGGGCAAACGCTGAAAGAGCCGGCTGTTCAGCCCGTCATAGGGGTCCCATCCTTTGAATCCCGAAGCTTCACAGCAGGACCGGAGCTGTTCAAAGCTGTCGATCACCCGCTGCCGTTCCATCATATTGAATAGTTTGTGGAAGTCCTGTGTGTAAGCTGTCGACGATCTTCAAGGTAGTAAGCGTAGTCAACACCAATGATTCAAAAGAAACAGGCGAAGGCTTCCCGTTCTTTACTGCCTCTAAAAAGCCGGAGACTTCCTGGCTATGTCCTTTCCCTTCATTCTTAAACTTCACTTCCCTGCCGTTTTTAAACAGCGCGCCTGAACGAAAATCTTCTATGACGAAAACCTGATTGCCTCCAAAAATCTCGTATCTTTCTTTCGGAAGGCTTTTATCCCCGTTGGCGGTATATAAAATACTGCCGACCGACCCGTCCGAAAACCGGATCGAAATGACAAGGTTATCTGCCGTCTGAATGTGGGCGGCGTCGGTACCCAGGCATTCGGCGTACACTTTCACAGGTCGGGCCTCCGTAAAAAACTGCATCAGGTCCACAAAATGACAGACCTCTCCCAATATCCTTCCTCCCCCCTCAGACCGCTGCGTCCAATGCTCCTTCGGAATAAAACCGGCGTTGATCCGGAAGTTCATCGTCAGCGGCTCCCCGAGCCCGCGAAAAAGGTTTTTTGCCTTTACGCTGATATCCGAAAACCTCCGGTTAAACCCGACGAGGACCAGCTGCGGAGCGCCCCTGTAAGCGGCGACAACCTCTTCCAGCTCCCCGTAGTTCAACGCGAGCGGCTTCTCCACAAATACGGCTTTCCCGGCCGTCAATGCGGCAATGGTATAAGCCGCGTGGGTATCATGCTGCGTGGCTATAAACACCGCATCTGTCTCCTGATCTGCCAGTATATCGTCAGCGCTTGTGCTGGCAGCTTCAAAACCGAACTTTTCAGCCACATTTTTCCCGGTAATGCCGTTTCGCGTCGTCACTTTTCCCAGCGAAGCCGCTTTTGCGGCATTCGGGATCAGGTAAGACTGCGCAAAGCTCCCGGCACCGATAAAGCCGACCTTCAAGGCCTCTTTCTTTTCACCCCGGGGCGCTCCGCCAACTTTTACCTCCGACTGCCTCTCCTGGTTTTCATATTTCAGAAGGATCCCGATGTAGGGCTCTTTGATTTTTCCCAGTACCAGGTCATAGGCCTTTTCCCCCTCTTCGATGGGGAAGGTATGCGTGATCAGTGATTTTACATCGACCGCACCCATGCTGATCAGGTCCAGGAAGGCCTGCATATTCCGCTGCTCCGTCCACCGTACGTACCCTATGGGGTAATCATGCCCATCCTCTTCATACTTTACATCGTACCTGCCCGGCCCGTAGGAACAGGAGATTTTGAATTCCAATTCCTTTTTATAAAAATAAGGTTCACGCGGGATTTCCATGTGTACGGCCCCTACCAGTACCATGATGCCTTTGCGGCGAAGGAGCTCCGTGGCCAACACGATGGGATCATTGGTTGGCGCTGCAGCCGTAATAATCACTTTGTCAAACCCGTGACCGCCTGCAAAATTTGCCGCAGCATTTTTCAGATGGGGATCGTTTCTCACGAATGCTGTGGCAGAAGCCTGCGAATTGGCCAGGTCCACCATCCGCTCCGAAACATCGATACCGAAAACCCTGCAACCGTTTGCCTTCAAAAGCTGGCAGGTCAGCTGTCCCAATAAGCCCAGGCCAACGACACAAACTGATTCTCCCAAAGTCGGATTGGCTTGCCGGACCCCCTGCAGGGCAATGGCCCCGAGCGTAGTGAAAGCCGCTTCTTCAAAGGATACATTGTCGGGAATCCGGGCGACCAGGTTTTGCGGTATCCCCACAAAACCGGCATGACTGGCATAATCCTGCCCGGCACAGGCCACCCGGTCTCCGGGTTTGTAAACAGCGTCCGTATCCATCGACGCCGCAACAACTCCCGCCGAACTGTATCCCAGCGCCTTCAGGCTGTCCAGCTTGGTCGTCACCTTGCTGATCGTCGCCTTAAGGCCCTCCTTTTTGTAGTTCTGAATTACCTGCTTCACCAAATCCGCTTGAACCTTCGTTAAATCCGCCAGTTCATCCTGTTCAACGATTCCC
>JBEBSO010000371.1:0-4374 GCA_040394275.1 Telluribacter sp. | reverse complement strand
TCGACTACGCGAAAGACAGCCGGACCCTCTACCAAAGGTTTGCTTTTATAAAATCGGTCATCGGAACCGACGAGTTTGCGGAAGCCATTCACCGGGTTGTCACCACGCCCGTTACCACCTGGACCGAAACCCCCGAAAGCCGCGATGTGAGGCGGGCCGGGAGGTTTTCGAATGCCAACATAAAAGAGCTCCTGCAGGCGGGAAGCCGTACGAAGCTTCCGGCGAGCCACTACCTCCGCCGGTACGGGTTGGATACGTTACCCGAAAGGATCACCACCATCCGGAAAACAGACTCGCCCGATACGCCCGAAAACCGCTTCGTGAAGCATGCCCTCGAAACCTTCCTGAAATTTTGTACCGACATCCGCAGCGCCGCCCCCGAAGGCTCCCGGCTAGACAAAGAATCGCTGCTTCTCATCCGCGGGCTGGAGCAACAGTTGCACCATACCGTTTTCAGGGACATTTCAAGGCCGACCACCCTTAAGCTCAACAGCCCCGTGCTGCAGCGCAAGGAAGGCTACCGGGAGGTGCTGCGCGTGTGGCTGATGTTCGACCTGGCGGCGCGGCTGATCTGGACCGGCGGAGAGGATATTTACAGCGGCGGGAAGAAGGATATCGCCACTCTATACGAATATTGGCTGTTCTTTCAATTGCTCGACCTTGTGCAATCCCTGTTTGATATGGAGCCGGGGGATATCGCCGGCCTGATCCGCGAAACGCCCGACGGCCTGGGCCTGCAGCTTAAGCAAGGGAAATTCACCGTGCTCGGCGGCGTGTACCGTTCAGACTCACGGAAGCTCAATATACGTTTCCATTACAACCGGTCGTTCGGCGGGAAGAAGCCCTATCCCGATCCGGGCAGTTGGACTACGACGCTACGCCCCGACTATACCCTTACGTTCTGGCCCTATGGCATTGCCGAGCCGGAAGCCGAGAAACAGGAGCTGATCGTTCACATCCATTTTGATGCGAAGTATAAGGTCGGTAACCTCCCTGACCTCGTTCAGGCCAAATCACCGCAGGAGCTCGATGAAGAGAAGACCGACCACCGCAAGGGCCTCTACAAAAATGCCGACCTGCTGAAAATGCACGCCTACAAAGATGCGATCAGGCGGACGGGCGGCGCCTACATCCTGTACCCCGGCGACCGGTCGATCCGTCAGCGCGGATTTCATGAGATCATCCCCGGGCTGGGAGCATTCCCGGTGCGCCCCTCTAAAACGGATAGCGGCATCGGGGAGCTGAAGGCTTTCCTCCTCGAAATCGTGGACCATTTCAACAACCGCGTATCCCAACGGGAAAAGCTGGCCTACCACATCTTTGACACGCACCGGCATCCGCCCGACAACGATCATGTCGTGAAGACCCCTTTACCCGAGCCCTACACTCCCACCCGCGACCTGATCCCCGACGACACATTCGTACTGGTCGGGTTTTATCACTCGCCGCAGCAATATGAATGGATCCGGGCTCACGGGCTTTACAACTTCAGGGCCGGTACCGGCAGCGGCTCCCTGGTGCTCGACAGGGAAGTGGTGAGCGCCCGGTATCTGCTGCTTCATACCACCGGCGACAAACATTCCGGCGACTTGTGGAAGATCGTCAGTACCGGCAGACGCAACAGCCCAGGTCCGAAGATATACGCCAAAGAAGACCTCATCCGTAAAGGATACCCCAATCCCTCGCAAGACCATTACCTGGTGATCAAGATCGAAAAGGCCACCGATCCCGAGTTCGAAGACGTTCAATGGGATTTCCGGAAATTGAAGCGTTATTCGCCCCGCCGGGCATCCGCCCTCCCCTTTACCGCCAGCCTGGCCGAGCTGATGAAAACGAGGATTCGGTAAAATACATACATTCAGACCCCGTATCTTACTCACCCCCCACCATCGTACTCTCCCCGTAATAATTTACTTTTGTTATATGACAACCTTTCATACTATGGCTCTTCCCACTAATACCGACATCATTTTCTATTCTTCTCCCGATGGCAACATCCGGTTGGAAGTTTTATATGAAGATGAAAGCTTCTGGCTTACTCAGAAACGCATGGCTGAGCTTTTTGGCGTGGAAGTCAATACCATTAACTACCATCTGAAAGAAATATTCAAAAGCGGAGAGTTGCAGGAAGACCGAGTTATTCGAAAAATTCGAATAACTGCCGGGGACGGGAAAAAGTATCTTACCAGTTTTTACGACCTGGACGCCATCATCGCAGTCGGGTACCGGGTAAACAGCTTTCAGGCCACTCAATTCCGTATCTGGGCGACAGCAGTACTCCGGGAGTTCATCATCAAAGGATTTGTGCTGGATGACGAACGATTGAAACAAGGGAGCCGTTTTGGCAAAGATTACTTTGACGAGCTACTGGAACGTATCCGGGAAATACGTGCCAGCGAACGCAGGTTCTATCTGAAGATTACCGATATATACGAACAGTGCAGCATTGATTACAATAAGGATGCAGAAATCACCCAGGCTTTTTTCAAAACAGTGCAAAACAAGCTGCATTCAAAAAACTAGTGTCGTGTCAAGGATTATTTGACGGATTGTGTGTTACCGTGGCGGTGGACGACCGTAAAGCTGTCGCCTGTCACCCTGAGCTTGTCGAAGGGTAATCGGGCTTCGACAAGCTCAGCCTGACAACTGGTATGCGGCCGACATAATATCCTTGACATAACACTAGCAGAAAAGCAATATGAACAGTTCAGAGTGATCCAGGATAGAACATTTGAAAGCGATTTTGAGAAGGAAGCGAAGCGGTTAATGATCAATAAGAAAAAATAACACTACGCAGGACAATAACTGGCCGGGCAGGCGAAAGCATAAAGGCAAAATCCCGTATTTACCTGCAGTCATACAAGGGTAAATTTTACATTCATCATAATTGCTGAGGTGGTGGTAAAACGGGCTGCTACGGAAGTCTTCCCCAACTGCGATGACTCTTCCGGGATATCAGGACCATCAACAGGCGCTTGCCCGCCTCGAGAAAATATTCGATGCCAAACCTGGCAGCCGCGAAGGCGACGAGCTGGAAATACTCGGCATCCTGATTGATAAATATGAAACGGATCATTTCCCGATCGAACTCCCCGACCCCATCGAAGCTATAAAGTTCCGGATGGAGCAGCTCAACTATTCTCAAAACGATCTGGCCGAGGTTATCGGTCTGAAAAGCCGGGCCAGTGAAATCCTGAACCGGAAAAGAAAACTCACGCTGGAGATGATCCGAAAACTAAACGAAAAACTCAATATTCCCCCGGAGGTACTGATTCAGGCGTATTGAGGGATTCTTTGTGTCGTGTAGCGGATCTCCCGCCTTGTATCCGCATTTGCGAACGCAAACTGATCCGTATGATACGTCCTGACAATTTTGTCTCCTTCCAAAACTGAAACTCATAAGCCCCCCATCAACGCCTCCGAAACCCATACTGCCGCTCTCTGAACCTCCAGGAAATCAGCACGACAATCCCGGCGCCAATGGTACCCAAAATCCCCACCATCACGAGAATGAGGGGTAAAATGAGACCCTCCTGGGGACCACCATTTGCCTGCTTTGCCAGGTACCACCCGTACAAACTCAGGAGCGGAAGGATAATCATCAGCGCTATCCCAATCCGGATACGCCGCACCCAGCGACCTGGCGCCACGATGACGTTGCCCGCAAGCGCCTGTTTGTAATGGGTAAGTACTTTCAGCCCGGCCTCCGTATTTCCTACCGGCACCCGGAGCCGTTGATCATACGAATACACCCTGTCATTAGCCATACGATGAGACCGTACCAAAATAGAAAGTATCTCTGGATAACCCGACTCCAGCGATATGCTCCTGATCGATTGCATCCCTGCCGTCGGAATAAACAAAATACGGCCTCCGATGCACACTGACTCCGCTCCGAAAACAACCTCGGTGCCGTTACGCTGCTCGCGCTTCGATGGACGCCAGAGCATATGGTATTTCCTGGCTGTGCTATCCCGCTTTTTTCCAACAAAACGTGCCACCTGTTCCGGGCTGAGTTGCCAGCGGCCAATCACTCCCTTCCCGGAAACGAGCGCTCTGTGCAAAAAATTTATCAGGACCGGGGTGCTGATAAAGGCCACCAACGCGCTAAGTACAAGTACCATAACATACGGACCAGTCGTCGCTGTAAATCCGGGTGACAATAAGAAAAACCAGGCTAGGGCCAGAATGCTGACGACAAGAATGGCCGACGAAATGATCAGATCACGTTTGATGTGGATCATGGTGCTTTGGTTTTGGGCTTGGACGGATGTGGGTATGAGGTTTCTTCAGAAGATAGACAAATATAGCGGGTACATTTCTGTATGTTACTGGTTTTTAGCCATAAATGATCGAATGGTCGTGAAAACCTTT
>JBEBSO010000370.1:0-4417 GCA_040394275.1 Telluribacter sp. | reverse complement strand
CCCGTTAGATTCCTGATCCTGCGGGCGGCTTTTTCACGTTCAAAAGTTCGAAAGCAAGCTACGAACCGAATCGCTCCGGAACAAAAGCCGGGAAAAATCCAACCATCGAACCAAACCAACGACCGCATCACCATGAGCGCATCAGACATAGCCCAAACCTACTATAGCCATTTCAACAATAAAAACCGGGAAGGTATGCTCTCCCTGCTGCATCCTGAAGTCAGGCATGAACCCAACCAGGGAGAGGAGCCCCGGATCGGGCTGGAGAAATTTGCTGCCTTCCTCCGGCACATGGATGACTCCTACGAAGAGCATCTTACCGACATGGTCTTCTTCAGCGAACCGGGTGACAGGCGGGTGGCAGTGGAATTTGTGGTCAACGGCATCTACAAAAAAGGAGAAGCGGGAATGCCTGAAGCCAGGGGACAGGCCTATGTGCTGCCGGCGGCGGCCTTCCTGGAATTCCGGGATGGGAAAATCTACCGTGTGACCACCTATTATAACCTTACGCTCTGGCTGAAACTGGTTTCGTGATGGGCCGCAACCTGACCTTTTCCACCAGGAAGGGAGAAGACATCGAAACGGCTTTTGATGATCTCGCCTCTCTCCGGATCCGGGTATTCCGTGATTTTCCCTACCTCTACGAAGGTTCGCTCACCTATGAAAAAGAATACCTGGAAACATATGCCCGCACCCCCCGCTCCTTCCTGTTTGCCGTATATGACGGCAGGCGCATGGTGGGCGCTACCACCTGCATTCCCCTGGAAGACGAAAGCGGGGAGGTGATCGCTCCTTTCCGGGCGGCGGGTATGGACATCCCGGCCATTTTCTATTTCGGGGAAAGCATCCTTTTGAAAGAGTACCGCGGCCTGGGCCTGGGTCACCGCTTTTTTGACGAAAGAGAAGCGCATGTCCGCAGCTTCGGCACCTACCGGATGTGCTGCTTCTGCGCAGTCGAGCGGGAAAGCCATCACCCGGCCCGCCCCCCGGACTACCGGCCCAACGACCTTTTCTGGATCAAGCGGGGCTATACCAGGTCAGACCGGCTGAAGAGCTATTTCGAATGGCCGGATCTCGGCGAGACCCACGCTTCCTCCAAACCCATGGTATACTGGACAAAGACCCTTTCCCCTGTATGAAAATTTCAATCGCTGCCGCGCAGTATCCCGTCACCCGGCACCCCTCCTTCAGCGCCTGGCGTGACCATACCGCGCAATGGGTGGCCAATGCCGCCGGCCGGAAGGCAGGGCTCCTGCTTTTCCCCGAATACGGCTCCATGGAGCTGGTCAGCACGCTTCCCGAAAAAACCAGGGCCGACCTGCACAGTCAGATTACCGGAATCAACTCCCTGCAGCCGGATTTTTGTGAGGTATTCGCAAGCCTGGCGAAAAAGCACGGGCTGATTATCGTCGCGCCGAGCTTCCCCCTCGCCGACAAGGGAAAGCACATCAACCGGGCGTATGTATTTTCACCGGAGGGGCTGGCCGGCTACCAGGACAAATTCTTCATGACACGCTTTGAAAATGAGGAATGGGGCATCTGTACGGGAGAAAAGATACTGACAGTGTTTGAATCGGACTGGGGGAGCTTCGGCATACAGATCTGCTACGACGTCGAATTCGGCCTGGGCGCGCACCTGCTCAGCGCAGCCGGCGCCACGCTCATACTGGCTCCCAGCTGTACCGAAACCCCTCGCGGCGCCGCGAGGGTACACATAGGCGCAAGGTCGAGGGCGCTTGAAAACCAGGTCTACACTGTTGTCTCCCAGACAGTCGGTACGGCGCCATGGTCCCCGGCGGTGGACATCAATTATGGCTACGCAGCCTTTTACAGCACACCGGACGGAAGCTTCCCTGACAACGGTATCCTCAACGCCATGGCTCCCCAGATGACAGGCTGGCTGGTACAGGAGCTCGACCCGGAAAAGATTGAATCGGTAAGAAAGACCGGGGAGGTGCTTAACTTCAGGGACTCGGAGAAAGTGACCATGCGGCTGTCCGGGGAGGAAATCTCCGTCCGGAGAAAACAGGTATAGACCTGCACCATGGCCTGTGTCTTCACAGGCCATCACCCCATAGCTTATGTCTGCACAGGTCACTGCATGTCAACGAAATGGTCTGTGAGGACACAGACCATGGGCTCTCCAACAAGCAAAAGAGGCTTGCAGCGTGCTGCAAGCCTCTTTTACCTTTGCCTGAAAACCTTACGCGTTTGCTTCTGCAGCAGCGGCGACGGGATCAATATGAACATACGACTTTCCCTGGCTTGTCTTGCGGAACACCACCACTCCGTCTGCCAAAGCAAACAAAGTATGGTCTCTTCCCAAACCTACATTACGGCCCGGGTTGTGGCTGGTACCGCGCTGACGGACGATGATGTTACCTGCCTTCGCCAGCTGACCACCGAAAAGCTTCACGCCAAGGCGCTTGCTATGTGATTCGCGTCCGTTTTTGGAACTACCTACACCTTTCTTATGTGCCATGATACTATACTACTTTTAAAGAGTGAATGCCTTTTCAATTACAAAACGATCTCGTCGATACGGATCTTGGTCAGTGCCTGGCGGTGACCGTTTTTCTTCCGGTATCCCTTACGGCGCTTCTTCCTGAATACGATTACTTTTTCTCCCTTCAGGTGTGCCAGGATGGTTGCCTTTACGGAAGCGCCGGCAATCACCGGAACGCCCACCTGAACTGTGCCCCCATCGTCGGTAAGGAGGACTTTGTCAAACACAAGTGCAGCGTCCGCGTCACCCTGAAGGCGATTGGTATAAATTTCACGGCCCTTTTCTACTTTAAATTGCTGCCCTGCGATCTCAACGATTGCGTACATGATAAGCTGTTAAGTTTATTTTTCGAAAATGAGTCGCAAAGATACAGAATATAAAGCAATTGCACAATTACTCCTGCAGAAATTTTACAGCAAAACCGATGAAACGACGGGTTCAGACAAGAGGGGAATCCTTCGCTTCCCGGCTGCCCAGGAAAAAGTCCCTGATCTCCGTAGCGTCCTCCGGCTTCATCCGCCCGGCCAGGACCAGGCGCAGTTGTCTCCTGCGGAGCGCGCCGGCATACTTCTCCCTTTCCTGCCCGGTTTCGGGGTTCAGGGCCGGGACTTCGATGGGCCGGCCGTTCTGGTCTACCGCAACGAAGGTATAGTAAGCGCTGTTGGTGCTCACCCTCTTCCCCGCAGGAATATCCTCCGCCCATACTTCGAGAAACACTTCCATAGAAGAATTGAAGGCCCTGGTGACCTTTGCATGCATCGTGACGATGTTGCCCAGGCAGATCGGCTCGGAAAAAGAGACGTTGTCGACCGAAGCGGTCACCACGATGCGGTTGGAATGCTTCTGCGCGGATATGGCGGCGCAAATGTCCATCCAGTGCAGGAGCCTGCCGCCCATCAGGTTGTTGAGGGTGTTGGTATCGTTGGGAAGCACCATTTCCGTCATGGTTACTTCCGAATTACGGGGAAATTTAGAACCGGGCATATCTGATAGAACGGGTGTTGTGATGGTCGGGGAACAAGCGGCTTACCTGAACTTCGGGCATCGCGTTTTTTTTCTTTCTTTTACAAATTGCCGGGAAGCCAGCAGGTATTGGGTCCGCACCTTAAAGAAAAGATAGGCGTCCATGCTGTCCGGGTTGCCCCGGATATCCCCGGCATTGCGGGCCTGACCTCCCGGCAGTTCAGCCGCCCGATCGGAGAGCCTCCTGGCCAGGTCCGAAGGAAGCGCATCGGGGTTCGGGTATTTATCGCTCGCATCATCCAGGTAATCGGAAAGGAGGAAATTATTGCTCAGCTCCAGCCCCACGCTCCAGCGCTCCGTCAGGGAAGCCAGGAAGCCGATCCCTCCGGTGTAGAAGAACGGCAGCCGGCTGTACTTCTTTCCTTCCGTCGTCAGCGGGGCCAGGTTGTGCCATTGTCCGTCAAGCCTGGCCTGCGGCCGCAGGTACGTGACTCCCCCGCCTGCCACGAGGTAGGGGTTGACCCTGGCCTGCCGGGAAAACCGGAAGAGATCGGCCTGTATACCGACAAAAAGGTCGGGATTTGTGGTACGGAACGACAGGTTGTTCGAATAGTTCTTCGAGTATTTCTGGTCAGCAGATACGTGATAGCCCCTGAGCTCCGCCCTCAGGCTCAAATGCTCCGTAAACCGGTAGGAAGCGCCTATGCTCAGGGCCGGTCCCAGCCCGAGATGTCCGAAATCCACACCGTCCCGGAGATCGCCCATATAATAGGCCACCCCGGCTCCGCCGATCACGCTGATGAGCCCTTTAGCCGGAAGCGGCCTGCCGGACATGAATCCCTTCACCTGTGCGGTTGCAAATGACAAACTTAAAAGCAGGAGCAGTCCCGTGCTTCCGATATTTCTGATGAACCTGTTCATTCACGGTATTAACTTAACAAACGGCGC
>JBEBSO010000369.1:0-4420 GCA_040394275.1 Telluribacter sp. | reverse complement strand
GGTCAGCAGGTCGATGTACTGTCCCTGGGTATCGGGGATCCGGAAACCGGTCTGGTAGGAGGCCCGTATGTTGTGGTGCTTCGCCAGGGTAAGCACCCCGGAAATCCGCGGCGAAAACTGGCCTTTGAAATTTTCGTTTTTGTCGTACCTGACCGAGCCCGACAACCGGAGTATGCCGGCGATGCTCTTTTGCAGCTGCACATAGCCCCCGTACTCATCGATGGTGGGCTCCGTGCCGTCCGGCTTGTTGTAGAAGATAGTACCGTTGGAATTCAGGTCGTAGATCCTGTAATTGGCGCCTGCAATCAGCTCGACCACGCCGGGATCGATCAGCTTGCTGAAATTGTACATCCCCTCGAAATGGTAGAGATTCGTTTTATCCATAAACCGCGCTCCTACCCCGTCGGCATCGCCGGGGATGGGCTTCCCGGTCACTGTCTTCAGACGTTCCTCAAATTCGGGAGTGCCCGGGGTCAGCCGGCCGCCGCTGTTGTCCAGCCCGTTGCGGATGGTGTTGAGCGCATCGTTTCTGCCCCCGTTGACCGAGATAACGGCGTTCTGGTAGATCTGCAGCAGCTCATTGGTGGATGCCCCGGCCATGGCTGCCGCCTGGATGGACTGCAGCACGCCGGGCAGTGTGGAGCCCACATAATTTCCGGCGTAGCTGCCGAAATAAGTCGGGTCAAGCACCACCATCCCGTTCGGAACGGTCCACTGCTTCTGCATGCCCAGCCCCGCAATACCGACCGCATAGGTATCTCCTGCATTCTCCCGGGTCGTATAGGCTCTCAAAAAGAAATCAGACCCTTTGAGCTCCGCTTTGTACTGCCCGATCGTAAAGTTCTTGATATAGTAACGGTCGGCGCCGGTGTAAACCGTAGTTCCGAGCCCCCAGTTGCCCTGTACCAGCGCCTCTATACCCTCCGTGATCCGGTAATGCAGCGAAGCGTTGGTTTTGAGGCTGTAGGCATTGTAATCGACCAGGTCCCTTTCCGTATACCCGGTCCTGGAGATGGATACACCGGCCGGGTAAAGATCGTTCAGCACCTTTTGATAGGCCTGTTCGGCCGTCAGCCCTACCGCCGGGCCGAAGAGACCCGAGAGCTGCGTGAGGCCTTCATCCAGCGGCCTCAGGGCCGGCACCTGCTTCAGTACGGATTTGATCGTCGAATTGAGATTCACTGCTGGATCCCCGTAGATATTCACCCCGTCGTATCCCAGGTTGGACGCCCGGCTTCCCTCAAACCCGAAACCGTTGGAAAGGCTCTGGTCCCGGTAGTCGCTGGCCTGCCAGTCTTTGGCCTGCAGGTAGGTCAGGTTGACCTTAAATGCAAACTTATTGCTGAATGCTTTGGCATAACGCACCCCGAAATCATAAAAAGGCGTAACGGCTTCGGGCTCATTGCTGTATCTTTTAACGCGGTTGGCCGCATCCATTACCCCCGTTTTGACATAGGCGCTCAGCCCCTGGTAAAGAAACGGGCTTTTGCTGCTCATGAGCAGGATCCCGTTCAGCGCATTGGGGCCATACAAGGCCGAAGAAGCGCCGGGCAGCAGCTCCACACTTTCCACATCCAGCTCCGACAAACCGGCGATATTGGCCACCGAAAAATTGAGCCCCGGCGCCTGGTTGTCCATCCCGTCCACCAGCTGCACCATCCGGAGGTTGCCGTTGCCTGAAAAGCCGCGGGTATTGGGATTGCTGAAAGTGAGGGATTGCGTGCTCATTTCTACTCCTTTGATGTTCCGGAGCGCATCAAAAAAGGTAGGCGCGGGCGTCTCCCGGATGGTCCGGATGTCCAGGCGCTCTACCGACACCGGCGACCGCATCACGCTTTCCTCCACGCGGGAAGCCGATACCACAACCTCCCCTCCCAGCATGATCTCCTCCTGCATCTGTACCCGGACGTCCTGCCTGTCTCCCGTGATCTCCAGCTCCTGCGCCCGGAAACCTACCGACGACACCACCAGGGAAAACGGGGGCGACGTCAGCACTTTCAGGTCAAAACGTCCCTCATGATTGGTGATCGTCCCCACTACTTTCCCCTTCACCTGGATACTTACGCCTATGAGGCCGGCCCCGGAAGCGGCGTCCGTTACTACCCCGGTAATGTGTGTCTGCGCAAACGCCTGCACGGACAGCAGCAGCAGCACGGCTGCTTTCAAGTTTCTTTGTCTGAAAATCATCATAGAGGCCCGTATTTTTTCGTTTTCAAATTGATTCATTTTTTCGAAAATTTACCGAAGATTTTATAATAATATGCATATTTTTTATAATATTTTTACACAGGTTACATGTTACACCGGGTGCATACGTTACGGGGACCTTTACATCCCCTGCAGACGCCGTTTGTCCCCGGATGACCGATTTTGAAAATTAAGTAATAGTTTTGTCAGGAGACAAAGCCTTCAACTCTATGAATAATACATTTGTGGTGATCATGGCCGGCGGGGTGGGTGCACGCTTCTGGCCCGTCAGCAGGGCCGCCCGTCCCAAACAGTTCCATGATATACTGGGTACGGGCAGGACCATGCTTCAACAGACTTTTGACAGGTTTGAAGGCCTTTGCCCGCCGGAAAACATTTACGTGATCACCAGTGCCGAGTATGTCGACCTGGTCCGGGAGCAGCTGCCGGCGCTGCCGGAAAACCAGATCCTCTCAGAGCCCCACCGGCGGAACACCGCGCCCTGCGTAGCCTATGCCTGCTTTAAAATCGCCTCCGCACACCCGGAAGCCAATATCGTAGTGGCGCCTTCCGACCACGTCATCCTGCGCGAGGAAGTGTTCCGGAATACGATACGGGTTGCGCTCGGCTCCGCCAGGAGCGAAAATATACTCGTCACCCTGGGAGTGAAGCCCAACCGGCCCGATACCGGTTACGGGTATATACAGTTCATCCCGGACGGCCGGACAGTCAAGAAAGTCAAGTCGTTTACCGAAAAGCCCCATCATGACCTCGCCGTACAGTTTATAGAAAGCGGGGAATTTGTATGGAACTCCGGGATATTCGTCTGGAATGCGCAGGCCATCCTGTCGGCCATCCGCAGGTACCTGCCGGAGCTGGGAGATATTTTTACGGAAGGGAACGACCGGTATTACACCGAAAAGGAACCGGCCTTCATTGCCAAAGCCTACTCATTGTGTAAAAGCACCTCCATTGATACCGGCATTCTCGAAAAAGCCGATAACGTCCACGTCGTATTGAGCGACTTCGGATGGTCGGACCTGGGTACCTGGAAATCACTTTACGAGTTTGCGGAAAAAGACGCCGGCCATAACGTGGTGCAGGGAAAAACGATCCTGTACAACACTTCCGACAGCATCATCCGGATACCCGGCAACCGGCTCGCGGTCGTCAACGGGCTGAACGGGTATATCGTTGCGGAACACAACGGGGTACTGTTGATCTGTCCCCGCCAGGAGGAGCAGAAGATCAGGGAAATCCTGGCCGATGTGAAAGAGATTGCCCCGGGCTTTACCTAGCCGAAATGGTTCCAGCCCTGTGCGGTGACCGGGACCAGGCCGCCGCCCTTCGCCTGGAGATGCACCCCGCTGCCGGCATCGGTCATGTAGCCGATAATGCTCACACCCGGCAGGTCCTTTATTTTTTCGTAATCTGCCTGGCCGATCGTAAAGAGGAGCTCATAGTCTTCGCCCCCGTTCATGGCCGCGGTCAGCGGGTTGATTTTCAGCTCGGAAGCTGCCAGAAAGGTATGGTCGTCTATCGGGATCTTTTCTTCAAACAATACCGCTCCCACGCCGGACTGCGAGCAGATGTGCAGCACTTCGGAAGCAAGACCGTCCGAAATATCAATCATGGAAGTAGGTACGACGCCGTGCCGGCTCAGCTCCGATATCACGTCCGTCCGGGCTTCCGGCTTCAGCTGCCTCCCGATCACGTACTCGTTTCCGCTAAGCTCGGGCTGCATATCCGGGTTGGACAGGAATACCTGCTTCTCGCGCTCCAGCACCTGGAGCCCCAGGTAGGCAGCGCCCAGGTCGCCGCTCACACACAGGAGGTCGTTCTGCTTTGCGGTATTCCTGTATACGACCTTGTCCCGGTCTACCCCGCCGAACGCAGTAACCGAGATCACCAGCCCCCCTCCGGAAGCTGTTGTATCTCCCCCGGCCAGGTCCACCTTATACGCCTCACAGGCCGCCTTAATGCCCGCATACAGTTCCTCTACCGCTTCTACCGAGAAACGGTTGCTCAGCGCAATGCCTACCGTGATCTGGCCGGCTACGCCGTTCATGGCCGCAATATCGGAAATATTGACTGCCACGGCTTTGTAGCCCAGGTGCTTGAGCGGATGAAATCCCAGGTCAAAATGGATGCCCTCGAGCAGCATATCGGTCGTGATCAGGCCCAGCTTCCCCGCCGGGTCGATTACCGCTGCGTCATCGCCTACGCCCCTTAT
>JBEBSO010000368.1:0-4439 GCA_040394275.1 Telluribacter sp. | reverse complement strand
GCCGAACCCGTTGCCAGTGATGTATCGATGGCCAATTAGGCAGACAGACTCAATCGCATGAATACTCACTCAAAAAAAGACGAACAGGAGGAATCCTTCCGGGACCATTTCTCATCGGTAGATGACTATGGAAAACGTGTCTGGTTCTATCCTCAGAAGCCCAAAGGAAAGTGGCATACGAGGCGTGTATTTTTTACGATCGTTCTGCTCTCACTGATGTTTGCAGCGCCGTTTATCAGGATTGACGGTCACCCGGCCTTCCTCTTTAATATCCTCGAGAGGAAGTTCATTGTCTTTGGTCTGTATATCGGTCCCCAGGACTATTGGATATTCGGATTGATGATGCTGAGCTTCCTCGTGTTTGTTACGCTGTTTACCAACATGTTCGGAAGGCTTTGGTGCGGTTGGGCCTGCCCGCAGACGGTTTTCATGGAGATGGTATTCCGGAAAATTGAATATGCGATAGAAGGGGACTGGAACAAGCAGAAAGCGTTGGACAGAGCGCCCTGGGATGCGTCCAAAATATTTAAGAAAACGCTCAAATGGTCCATTTTCCTGGTCATTTCTTTCCTCATTGCCAACCTGCTGCTTTCCTATGTCCTGGGTGTGGACGAGCTGAAGAAAATTATCATCGAGCCCCTGGCAGACCACATAGGGTTGTTTAGCGGGATCGTCGGCTTTACGCTGGTTTTCTTTTTTGTCTTCGCCTGGCTGAGAGATCAGGCCTGCACCGTAGTATGTCCCTACGGGCGGCTGCAGGGTGTGCTCATGGATAAAAAATCGGTAGTGGTGGCCTATGACCACCAAAGAGGAGAGCCCAGGGGAAAGCTGCACAAAAACCAGGAAAGAACGGAAGGAGATTGCATCAGCTGCCTCCAGTGCGTGAGGGTGTGTCCTACCGGCATAGACATCCGGAACGGCACACAGATGGAATGCGTTAACTGCACTGCCTGTATCGATGCCTGCGACCACATCATGGACCAGATAGGATTTGACCGGGGCCTGATCCGCTATACCTCCGAAGAAAGGATCGTAGACAAAAGTCAGAAAAAAACGCCCGCCCGGGTGTATGCATACTCTGTAATTCTGACCCTCCTCCTGGCTGCGCTGAGCTACAGCCTGATCTCGAGAAAGGATACCGAAACCACCTTCCTGAGGGTGCCGGGTTCAAGATATATAGAAAATAACGACGGCACGGTCAGCAACCTCTACACCTACAAAATGTTCAACAAAACCAACAGGACCATCGTACCGGAAATGAAGCTGAGCAACATCAGGGCCACGCTGAAATTTGCGGGGAATGATCACCCGGAGCTTGCCCCGGCTGCGATGATCCAGGGATCCGTAATCATTACCGTACCGCGCAGCGAATTGACTACCCGCAAAACAAACCTTAAATTTGTGGTATTCGAAAAAGACAAAAAGCTGGAATCGTTCGAAACAACTTTTCTGTCTCCCGAATGACAAACATCCGGATGCGGTATATTTCTTTATTTTATCCTGTCAAAATTGCTATGATGAATCTGAGAATAAGCTGGGGGTGGAAGATCGCAGGATTATACAGCGGTTTCGTTATCATGATCCTCGTTATGGTTTGGAAAAGCACAACCAAAAAAATAGATCTTGTCGCGGACGACTATTATGAGCAGGAGCTGTTGTTTCAGCACCGGATCGACCAGTCCAAACGGGCGGCCAGCCTGGCGGAACCCTTAAAATGGTCCGTGTCAGGCGCGCAGCTCCTGATCCAGTACCCGGCTGAATTTTCCGGAAGCTCCATCAGCGGGGAAGTCCGCTTCTATTGTCCGGCTGACAACCGGAAAGACACCTCGTTTCCCATTGCGGCAGACGGGAAGCTGCAGCAGGTGATTCCTTTCCGTAAGCTGCAACCCGGCAGGTACCTGCTGCAGATCGATTGGAAGGCAGGAGGAAAATCCTACTGGAACGAGGGGGTGATCAGGATCTGACCGTCACTAACCGATTATATCATCTTCTGAGATGTTTTACCTGGCTTTTTTACTGGGATTGACGGCCAGCCTCCATTGCATCGGGATGTGCGGACCTATCGCGCTGTCCGTTCCGGTCCACCACCGGTCTGCCGCCGGAAAATGGGCCGGCATGCTGGTGTACAATTCGGGGCGGCTGGTAAGCTACATGGGCATGGGCATATTGGCCGGGATGGTCGGTTACGCTTTCGGCACGGCCGGCTGGCAAAAGATGCTTTCTGTATTTGCGGGGATGCTGATGATCGGGGCAGTAGCCTACTCCTCCGGCAAATTCGAAAACCTGAGCACCCTCGCGACTTTCCGTTCCGGGATCAATACGCTGAAAAAGCTTTGGAAACACCTTCTGCACCGGAAAAACTTCCTCTCCCTGTGGCTCATCGGCCTCCTCAACGGGCTGCTCCCCTGCGGGATGGTCTATATGGCGCTGATCAGCGCTACCGCGATGCCGGGGCCGGGCGAAAGTATGCTGTACATGCTTTTTTACGGGCTGGGGACCTTCCCTGCCATGATGGCGGTCGGGATGGGCGCCCGGCTCATCCCGGGTACCTACCGGGCCCGGCTGACAAAGATTACCCCCTGGATGATCGCCCTCACCGGCTTGATTCTCATATTCCGCGGAATCGATTTCTCTCACGGGATGCCTCTCCATAAGACCGAACCCATACCGGTTTGCGGCACAAAGTAAACGGACGGGCCCGGCCTGCCTAGGGTAGCTGTCCGGGCGTGGTCATTTCCGCCCTGATGTGGGCCAGTATGCCCTCCTCATCATCTGCATGAAACCACCTGTAGTTTCCCTGGTGCCGGAACCAGGTAAGCTGGCGCTTGGCGTACCGGCGGCTGTTCTGCTTCAGCAGCCTGATCATCTCTGCCTCGTCGTATTCCCCGTCCAGGTACCCGTATACCTCTTTGTAGCCGACGGTCTGAAGCGCATGATGTTGCCTGTAGGGCGCCACCGATCTGGCTTCCTCCACCAGTCCTTCCCCCAGCATAGCATCCATCCGGCGGTTGACGCGTTCATATAGCTCCGGCCGGTCCCTGTACAAGGCTACCTGGATCTGGCGAAACGGCCGGGGCGACTTTTGGTTGGTCCGGAAGGACGACAGGGGCCGGCCGGTAGTATGGTATACTTCCAGCGCCCGGACCACCCTTTGCGGGTTGTGTATTTCGGCTGTCAGCGAAAAGACCGGATCAACCTGACCCGCCTCTTCCTGCAGAAGGCCCAGCCCTTCCGTTTCCAGCCGCTTCATCAGCGCCTGCCGCAAGCCGGGCAAAGGCTGCGGCAGGTCATCCAGTCCTTCACAGACCGCTCTCAGGTACAGCCCGGATCCGCCGGTCATGATCACCGCATCGTGCGCCCGGAACAGCTCGTTCAACAGGCGGAGCGCATCCCTCTCAAAGTCACCGGCGCTGTATGCTTCACGGATCGAATGCGAATCGATAAAATGATGGCGCACCCGGCCCAGCTCTTCCGGAGACGGCTTGGCTGTCCCGATGGCCAGCTCCCTGAAAAACTGCCTGGAATCGGCAGAAATGATCTCTGTTTTCAGCTGCTCCGCCAGGCGAACGGACAAAGCGGTCTTCCCCACAGCGGTAGGACCGGCCATCACGATAAGGTACTTTATATCAGGCAAAACAAATCCACATCTAAATTGACAACGCCCTAACTATTCTCGTTTCCGGATGCTGATCTCTTTATCCGGATACAGACCCGGGCTCCGCAGCGGGAATGCTGACGAAATGCGGGACAGCCGGTAAAGCAAAATGCCGCCGCAGCTTCCGGCCCGTGCGGAATATGGGTCGAAACTGTTAGTTTTGTAAAAATACAGAATATGGAGCTCACTTCACTTTTCTTTTTTCTCGTCACACTTTTGGTCGGAGCAGGCGCAGGAGGAGGGATCTTCTATCTGCTCAGCCGGAAAAGCAGCCGGACGGCCCCTTCCCGGGAAATCACCGTTTTGCTCGAACGGATCGAAAAGGTATTCAAGGTCGTTATGGCCGAAGGATACTTTACGGAAATCTACAACTACCAGGACGACAAACGGTTGTGGCAACTTTTCAGGGACAAAAAAAAGGCGCTCGTCATCTCCAAGGCCAAGGTACTGGTCGGATATGATTTCGGAAAGCTACGGTACCGCATCGATCCCGACCGGCGGAAGCTGATCATTGAGTTCTTTCCCGAACCGGAAGTACTTTCGATGGATACGGATTACAAATTTTACGACATCGAGCAGGGATGGATCAACCGCTTCCAGAGCGATGACTATACCAATATCCTGACCGAGGCCAAGCATGCAATGAATGAAAAAGCCCTGCAGAGCGACCTGCCCAGGATTGCCGCCAACCAGCTGCAGTTTATGATGATACAGCTGGCCGCCGGCGTCAGCTGGAAAATAGACCTGCTCCTGCCGGAATCCAACAAAAAAATGCTGGACTCAT
>JBEBSO010000367.1:0-4442 GCA_040394275.1 Telluribacter sp. | reverse complement strand
GTTGATTATGGAGCTCATAGGTACACAGTGGTTTCCGGGCGACTGCGGCCGCAAACGGGCCGGGCGCTGAAATTAACGATCCTTTTTATCTAAATCAAAATTCGAGAACTTTATGAGCATTAAATCCTGTTTTCTTGCCTTCCTGCTATTGGCTGTATCCCCGGCGATCGCCCAATACCGGGTCAAAGGAAAAGTCTATGAGAAAGAAGGCCGCGGAGCGGCCTATGCGACGATCGCGCTGGTTTCGGCCGGCGATTCCAGTATTGTAAAGGGTGCTGTTTCCGGCGAGTCGGGGAATTTCGAAATGGACCGGATTGGCAAGGGAAGCTACCTGGTCAACGTACAGTATATAGGGTTTGAACGGAAATGGTCCCAGAGATTCGTGTTGGGCGACTCGGTGACGGTGGCGGACCTGGGCGACCTGACGCTGGAGGAGCGCATCGGGGATCTCGCGGAAGTCACCGTCAAAGGACAGCGCAGCCTGGTCGAACAGACAGGCGGGCGCATGATCCTGAACGTGGCGAATAGCGTCATTGCCAAAGGGAACAAAGTGAAAGACCTCCTTGGATATGTCCCGCTGGTGCGCGTCACCGGCGAGGGGATCAAAGTAGCGAACAAGGGAAATGTATTGATCCTGATAGACGGACGCCAGACCGGCCAGGGCGCGCTGGCCAATTTCCTGCAGAATTTTTCGGCAGAGGATATTCTTAAAATAGAAGTGCTGACCAATCCCCCCGCCAAATATGACGCCGGCTTTGGTGCCGTTATCAATATTCTTACCAAAAAAAGCCTGGAAACAGGCGTCAACGGAAGAGTTGCCGTCAACCATTCGCAGGGTGCTTACGGCAGGTTCACTCCTGACGGGTCCATGAATGTCAGGTCCGGCAAATGGAACCTGTTCACCAGCGCAGGCGGGGCAGTGAGCGGCCACGGTTACGGGCAGGATCTCGAACGCCGGTTTCCCGGGACTGCCCTGGACAACCATGTCCGACACCTCGATCGCAGCAGAAGCATTTCCTCCTTCAACGGTATCGACTTTGCCCCGGATTCAAAAAATACCTTAGGATTGCGCCTTAACGGTTCGTTGTCCGGCAGGCAGGGCCAAAGCGAGACGAGAACGGGTTTCAGAAGCGGGTCATCGGCGCTCGATTCGCTGCTGCAGGTATCCGGCCGGGCCAGGGAGAGCAGCCGGACGTGCGACCTTAATTTCTACTACACCGGTAAGCTCGACAGCGCAGGGAAAGCGCTTTCCCTGTATCTCACCCGGAGCTTTTTTGACCAGTCGTCCGTACAGCACCTCGCCTACCAGCGGCAAGACGCTGCTTCCGTCCCCTCAGGCGTACCGTCGCTCCTGCGCATCACCAATCCCACCGATCAGAAAAGCTTTAATGCCCAGGCCGATGTAAGCATCCCGTTTGAAAAGGGAAGCTGGTCTGCCGGGATAAAATGGGTCTCGCTCGGAAGCCGCAATGACCTGCGCCAGGAAAGCCATTCGGAAAACGGCTACATGGCGGATACGGCCTTCAGCCACGCGGGAGTGTACCGGGAGCGTACCTATGCCGGCTACACAGGCTACAGCAGGACCTCCGCCGGGGGCTGGATGCTGCAGGCCGGGCTACGGCTGGAACACACCAGCCAGGAGCTGACCGGCCGGGGCTTGCGCCGGGAATATACCGGGCTGTTCCCCAGCGCGAGCCTGGGCAAGGCATTCAAAAACGGCAGCAATTTCAATATTTCCTACGGCCGAAAGATATCCCGGCCGGGCTTGTACAGCCTTGTGCCGTTCCGCACGGTCATTGACCCGTATTCGATCCTCGAAGGCAGCCCGCTGCTGAAGCCATCCTTTGCCAACGCAGCCGACATGTACTACACCTTCGGCCCTGTCTCCCTGTTTGCAAATTATACCCATACAAAAGACCGCATATCCGACGTGCTTTCTGCAGACCCGGAGACCAAAATATATATCCAGACGATGGGCAACCTGGAAAGCGTTCATGACGCGTATGCGGGAGTCAGCTGGGGACAGGATCTCACCAAATGGTGGAAGACCAACAGCACTTTTACCGTTTCCGGCACCCGCACGAAATCGGGCATTGCCGACGTCCCGGACGTGAAGCTGAACGGCCACGGCGTTGTACTGAGCAGCACCAACCTGTTTACGCTGGGCAGGAGCTACAGGGCTGAGCTTCTCCTCCATTACCATTCGGCCAACCGTCATACGATCTGGAAAACCCGGGCTTTATATGGGGCTTCCCTGGGCCTTCATAAGAAGCTGTTTAAAAACGGGAATCTCCGCGTCGCTTTTGAAGACATTTTCCGCACACAGGTCAACCGGCTCCATGTCGGCTATGGTCCCGTGGATATCACGAGCAGGTATTACGCGGATGCCCGGCGGGTGAAAGTGTCATTTTCATATAGTTTGGGTAAAAAAACAGTAAAAGCCTCCAAATACAGAAGCCTCGGTAATGAAGAGGAGAAGAACCGGATGGGCGGACGCTGACAGGCGGGTCCGCAGGTAAAGACGAGCCCGGCAGGAACTACCCGTATGTTAGAGATCAGCCAGGCAGAACAGTTCTATAATTCCCCCGTTTGAATGGGCCGGCGATCGAAAAAACCCGGAATTCGATTGTACATTGTGACTGGAATCATAGTCCTCTTCCTGCTGCCTTCCTACTTTTACGACAGGCTTTCTTTTACCGGATGCGTCTTCAGCGGACGATGCAAAAGGAGCCTTTACCGGTTAAATCTGCAGGCATGGAAAACTATGTGATCAAAAGAAGCGGGGACTACGAGCCGCTCAGGCCATTCAAAATTGAAGACGCCATCCACCGGGGCTTTAAAAGCGCGGGCGTCGGCTACGACGGGAGCATTTGCCTGCTGGTGCTCCGGGCACTGGAGCAAAAAACAATATGGGCAGTTGAAGAAATACAGGATATCATAGAAAAAACACTCTATGATAAGGGCTATTTTGAAGTGATGCGCTCGTTTATGCTGTACAGGCATACGCGGAAGCTTCAGCGTGAGCACGTTTCCGGGCTTAACGAGGATACCACTTATGTAAACTCCACACAAACCATCGAGGAATACATCAGCCATACGGACTGGAGGATCAACGCCAATGCCAATACGTCCTATTCCAATGCAGGCCTTGTAAATAATGTGGCCGGAAAAATCATTGCCAATTACTGGTTAGACAGGGTTTATAACAAAGAAGAGGGGTACGCTCACCGAAATGCGGATATTCATATCCATGACCTGGATTGCCTGACCGGATACTGTGCCGGATGGAGCCTGAGGGTTTTGCTGAACGACGGGTTCAATGGCGTGAGAGGCCGGGTGGAAAGCCGCCCGCCTTCCCATTTCAGGGAAGCGCTTGGACAGATGGCCAACTTTTTGGGCATTCTACAAAGCGAGTGGGCGGGAGCCCAGGCGTTCAGCTCATTTGATACCTACCTGGCCCCCTACGTTTTTAAAGACAGGCTTTCCTACAATGACGTGCTGAAAGCCGTTCGGAGCTTTGTATATAACCTCAATGTACCTGCCAGGTGGGGGCAATCACCTTTCACGAATATTACCATCGACTGGGTAGTGCCTGAAGATTTAAAATCCCAAATCCCCACCAGGAACAATGAGCATCTTTTTAAGAACGTGTGGGACGAGACGCTTGAACAGGCAGCAAGAGAGCGGGGAGCCAATTCACTCGAAACGCTTACCTATGCTCATTTTCAGCAGGAAATGAACGTCATCAATAAAGCCTATTATACCGTAATGACCGAAGGAGACTCCGGTGAGCAGCCATTTACCTTCCCGATCCCCACGGTAAACATTACCGAAGACTTTGACTGGCACGGAGAAAACACTGACTTGCTTTTTGAAAATACCGCGAAGATAGGCTCCTCATACTTCCAGAATTTTATCGGCAGCCAGTATATCACCAATGCAAACGGCGAACGCACGGAAAATCCCGATGCCTATAAGCCCAATGCGGTAAGAAGCATGTGCTGCCGCTTACAGCTCGACCTGCGTGAGCTGCTGAAGAGAGGCAACGGCTTGTTTGGCAGCGCAGAAATGACGGGCAGCATCGGCGTGGTTACCATTAACATGGCCCGCCTCGGCTACCTGTTCAAAGAAGACAAAGAAGGACTTTACCAGCGCCTGGACGAGCTGCTCGAAATGGCAAAATCTACCCTGGAGAAGAAGCGTAAGTTTATACAGGAGATGTACGACAGAGGCTTGTATCCTTATACAAAACGCTATTTGCCGCATTTCAGGAACCATTTCTCCACTATCGGGGTGAACGGGATGAATGAATTGCTGCTCAATTTTACCGACGGCAGGGAAAACATGACGACCGGTAAAGGCGTCTCCTTTACAACCGGGCTGTTACAACATATCAGGACGAAAATGCGGGAATTTCAGGAAAAAACGGGAAACCTCTATAA
>JBEBSO010000366.1:0-4448 GCA_040394275.1 Telluribacter sp. | reverse complement strand
GCAGATTTCCCCGGCGACCACCTCCGGCACTTTCACCTTGCCCAGGCCCTCAAATACCTGCAGCTCCTTGATTTTCACTTTTTTCACGACGCCGCCCGCCTTGCAGAGCGCCACGGTCGTGCCCTCCTTCAGCGTGCCCCGGTGGACACGGCCGATGGCGATCCGGCCTACGAAGGCGTTGTAGTCCAGGGAAGTAATCTGCATCTGGGCCTGCCCCTCGCGGAAAGCCGCCGGCGGGATCACTTCCAGGATGGTATCCAGGAGGAACGATATATCAGTGGCCGGCTTTTGCCAGTCCGGCCCCATCCATCCCTGCTTGGACGACCCGTATACCGTTACGAAGTCCAGCTGGTCTTCGGTAGCGCCAAGGTTGAACATCAGGTCAAAAACCGCCTCCTGTACCTCCTCGGGCCGGCAGTTCTCCTTGTCGACCTTGTTCACCACCACGATGGGCTTCAATCCCAGCTGCACAGCCTTGCTGAGTACAAACCGGGTCTGCGGCATAGGTCCTTCAAATGCATCTACCAATAGCAACACGCCGTCGGCCAGTTTCAGCACCCGCTCTACCTCGCCTCCGAAGTCGGCGTGCCCCGGAGTATCGATCACGTTGATCTTGACATCCTTGTAACGTACCGAAACGTTTTTTGACACGATGGTGATCCCCCGCTCCCGCTCCAAATCATTGTTGTCCAGTATCAGGTCATTGAATTCCTGGTTTTCACGAAAAATTTTAGACGCATGAATGATTTTATCCACAAGAGTTGTCTTACCGTGGTCAACGTGCGCGATGATGGCAATGTTACGAATAGATTGCATTGGCTAGTAAATTTCAAAATATTCTGCAAAGATAAATATTTCCCCGGCTGATTAACAGTAATTTACAATAAAATGATGCGCAACGGAGAAATATTAATGACCGGGATTGAAATAATGCAATACCCTACCGGGCGGATATACGACGGCATTTTCCCGAAAAAGCCCGAAAAAAGGCCAGAAAAGTACATTTGGAAATCAGAGCTCCCGACCCTGTCCCGATAAATGCCGGCACAAAAAAAGAGGCTGCTTCCCTTGCGGAATACAACCTCCTTTTAAAGCTCTCGCAGACCGATCATTCTGCTTTTGAAAGCTTGTATGTCTTAAAAACGGAGTTATTGCACAAAAAATTTCCGGGAAGAAAAATAAACACATAATTTTTCAGTTTATTATCAAAACCTGAGCGAAACTATAAAGAATGTCCACCAGGCAACAAACCATATATGAAATCAGGGTAGAGCCGCTGCTGCCTGCCGAACCCGGGCAACCCGTCATCCCGACGCTCTCCTATTATTCAAACCTGAAGAAAACCGTCGAAACACTGCAGGCCGTGCTGGCCACACAGGGATGGACCATCCCTTTCAACTACACGGCCGTGTACCGGGAGCTGAAGCTGCGGGACAGGTATGCCTATACCTTCCGGGCCGAAGGCGTACGCTATTTCCATCTGACCATCACCCGGCTGACGCTCAACCCCAACCTCACCACGCTGGGCATCGAGGAAATGCCCAGGCCCCGGCGAAGCGCCTGACAAGCCCCGGAAAGCCCGGACCTTTTCCCGGCTGCCGTTGTCCGGCCGGTCTTGCCCCGGCGCGCCGCCCGCCGCTCTCTCACCTCTCTCCCGCTGTTTCCTGCCTGGAACAATGTCATCCATATCCGGTGTCCGGGCCGGGAACCGGTGTCATATCAGTCCCGAAAATATATTTTATGTATAATTAGTCTAATTTAATACATTTGCACTCGTAATTATTTCAGTTATCACTAAAAAAAACAGAATGGAAGATCTTATATCTGAATTAAGCCAGCAGTACAAGCACCTGTGGCTGGCCGTTGCATTTGTTTTGTTCTCCGTCACGACCATGGCGCAAAACGGAAAGCTGACGGTCCGGGTCGTTGCCGACGGCAGGCCGCTCGAGGGAGCCGCCGTCTCCCTGAACAACAATTTTAGGGGAGGAAGCACGGACAGTGACGGCAGGTATGAGCTGAACGGACTGGAACCGGGCACCTACCAGGTGAAAGTAAGCATGATCGGGTTCAGGTCCAGGACCCGGGAGGCGGTCATCTCCGCCAACGCCGCGTCGCACCTTGACTACCAGCTGGTGTACGAAGCGCTGGAATTGCAGACGGTGGAAATCACCGGCAGGAAAGAACGCGGGTACAAAAACTCCAACTCTTTTACGGCTACCAAAACGGAGACGCCCCTGCGGGACGTTCCGCAAGCTGTCAGCTACGTTACGAAGGAGCTCATCGAGGACCAGATGACATTTAAGATGATGGACGTGCTTAAAAACATCAGCGGGGTCAGCCAGAATTCCTACACGAACAATAAGTATATTCTCCGCGGGTTTGAATCGGAATCAAAGCAGACGCTGGTCAACGGGCTGAAGGCTTTCAGCGGTGAGCGGACGGCCGACATCACACCTTACGTGGAGCGCATCGAGGTGCTGAAAGGCCCTGCGAGCGCCCTTTTTGCAAACACCAGTCCCGGCGGAACGATCAACACGGTCACGAAAAAGCCTCTTGACGAAGAGCGGAAAGCCCTGTCCTTCGCCACGGGCAGCTTCCATACGGTAAGAATTGCCTCCGATTTTACCGGCCCCATGAACAGGTCGCACACCCTGCTGTACCGGCTGAACCTCGCCTACCAGGATGCGGGATCCTTCCGCAAGCTGCAGGGCAGCCAGTCGGTCGTCGTAGCGCCCTCCATCTCCTTTATCCCTGATGAAAAAACGAGCATCAATTTCGACCTGGTGTACAATACGGAAAACGGGCGGAACGACCGGGGGCAGCCTTCCTATTCCGCCGAAAATGGAAAATATGACATCTATTCCGCACCGCTCTCGCTCTCTTTATCCCGGTCAAACGATTACGTGAAGGCAAAAAAGCTTTTCACCACCTTATCTCTCCAGCATCATTTCTCAGACTTCATTACATTTAATGCGTCGTACCTCAAAGGAGTTTACAAAGAGGACCTGAGGGAGCACCGTACCTCCAATGCGAATGCAGTCGATGCAGAGGGCAAGGCCATTCCCGACCTGATGGAAATGCGTTACAATTACAGGCTGACCGATAACTATTCGGATAACCTGACCACGTACTTTACCTTCAAATTCAATACGGGCCCCGTCCGGCATACCCTGCTTGCAGGCTACGATTTTATCCAGAATGCAGACGGCACGGGCAACACTACCTCCGAGGCTCGGGGATACCTGGCAGCGGACGGACGGTCTGCCATCAACAAATATGATCCGGGCAAACCCGCCAAATACCTTATTGTCAACGGCCGGCCGGTCCCTAATGTACCCCATGTGGATCTGCGGCACCCTGATTACAGCATTTCGGAAAGCTCCCGGTATTTCAGCACTGCCGTGCAGGACAAGCTGGGCAAGTATTACACCAGCGGGGTTTACCTGCAGGAGCAACTGGCCTGGGGTAAGCTGAAAGCCCTGCTTTCGCTACGCCGGGAGTTCTATACGGATGTGGCCGGCTTCGAATCTGAAAGTGAGAAAAAAGTACGGCAAAAAGCGCTGCTGCCGCGCGTTGGGCTCGTATATACTCCCGTAGAACCCGTCAGCCTCTACGCGTCTTATGTCTATGGCTTCCAACCGCAGGAGGCCGGGTATATCGGCGACCCGTCGCGTTACGGCGGCCCGTTCGACCCTCTGAAAAGCAGCATGATCGAGGTTGGCGCCAAGTCCTCCTGGTTTGCCGACCGGCTCTCTGCAAATCTTGCCGTTTACCGGATTGAGCAAAACAATGTGCTGCAAAATGCAGGTGACGCCGGAAACCCGGATTTGCTCAGGCAAATCGGGCAGATACGCGGTAAAGGCGTTGAGCTGGACGTATACGGAAGCATCCTTCCGAACCTGAACGTAACGGCCAATCTCGCTTTCAACAAAACAGAAATCACCGAGAGCCTGATCACGGAGGAAATCGGCCGGCAGGCCGCCAATGCACCCAGATCGCAGGGAGGCATCTGGGCCCGCTATGATTTTGACCGGCGCCTGCTGCCCGGTATCGGGATCGGGCTGGGAGCCAATTTCCAGTCGGAAAAGACATCGGCCTCCAGCGACCTCACGTTGCCTTCCTATTCCGTGTTTTGCGCAGCCTTCTATTATTCGGTGGACAAAGTCAGGGTATCCGCTACCTTCAACAACATATTCAACAAAACATACTGGCTGGGGGCTGACTCCTTCAGCAGGCTGTTTCCCGGCACACCCCGGAATTTTATGGTAGGTGTGGGTTATACATTTTAGAATGCGCCTGCCGGGAGACACTTCCCGGGTCATAAATGGTACAAAATACCGCGGGGCTGTCTCTTTTGAGACAGCCCCGCGGCTTGTAAAAAAATATTGTTACGTATACCTCCCGTAATATCCAAAAAAATACCCACAAATCCCGAAAGAAAGTCCGGA
>JBEBSO010000365.1:0-4450 GCA_040394275.1 Telluribacter sp. | reverse complement strand
ATTCCAGCACGTCGTTGACCGTATCCGCGTAGTGGAAAGTCAGGTCCCGGATATAGCTGGGCTGCACCTCCTCCACATCTTTCCGGTTTTTGGAGCAGAGGATGATTTCCTTTACGCCGGCTCTCCGCGCCGCAAGAATTTTTTCCTTGATGCCCCCGACGGGCAGCACCTTGCCGCGGAGCGTGATTTCGCCGGTCATGGCCAGGTACGGCTTTACGCGCCGCTGCGTATAGATGGACGCCATCGACGTAAGCATGGTGATCCCGGCAGACGGACCGTCCTTCGGAACCGCGCCGGCAGGTACGTGGACGTGCAGATCGTAGTGGCTGAAAACACGGTAATCGATGTCCAGCTGCTCGGCATGCGCCTTCAGGTAGGACAGGGCGGCGACGGCCGATTCCTTCATGACATCCCCCAGCTGGCCGGAAAGCGTAAGCGCGCCTTTCCCGCGGCTCAGGCTGGATTCGATAAAGAGAATTTCCCCCCCGACGGAAGTCCACGCGAGGCCGGTAACGACACCCGCTACGTCGATATCCTGGTAGAGGTCTTTGTCGAAAATCTCCGGGCCCAGGAATTTTTCCACGCTGGTCTCTTTGATTGCCTTCGGGTATTCTTCCTCCAGCGCTACGGATTTGGTGATCTTCCGGATGAGCGAGCTGATTTTTTGCTCGAGCATACGGACGCCGGATTCACGGGTGTACCCCTCTATGATCCTGAGCAGCGCCTTGTCGTCGACTTTTACGTCGGCCGGCTTCAGCCCGTGCTCTTTCCGCTGCTTGGGGAGCAGGTATTTGCGGGCGATCTGGAGTTTCTCTTCCATGGTATAGCCGGTCATCTCGATGATCTCCATGCGGTCGCGCAGGGCGGGATGGATGGTGTCGAGCGAGTTGGCCGTAGCGATGAAAAGCACGCGGGAGAGGTCGTACTCCACTTCCAGGTAATTGTCGGTAAAAGACGAGTTCTGTTCGGGGTCGAGTACTTCCAGTAGCGCCGAGGCAGGATCTCCCCTGAAATCCGCGCTTACCTTGTCGATCTCATCGAGAATGAATACGGGGTTGGCCGAACCGGCTTTCTTGATGTTCTGGATAACTTTGCCGGGCATGGCCCCGATATATGTTTTCCGGTGGCCCCTGATCTCCGCTTCGTCGTGCACGCCGCCCAGGGCCATCCGTACGTAATTTCTGTTCAGCGCCCTGGCCACCGATTTGCCCAGGGATGTTTTTCCCACGCCGGGAGGGCCGTAGAGACATAGGATAGGCGCTTTGAGGTTGTTTTTGAGCTTCAATACCGCCAGGTACTCGATGATCCGCTCCTTCACCTTCTCAAGGCCGAAGTGGTCCGAGTCCAGGATTTTCTGGGCGCGCACGAGGTCGAAATTGTCTTTCGTAAACTCGTTCCACGGCAGATCCACCAGCGTTTCCAGGTAGTTCATCGAAACCGGGTATTCCGGAGCCATAGGGTTGATCCGCTGCAGCTTGGCCATTTCCTTATCGAAGTGCGCCCGTACCGGTTCCGGCCACTTTTTGAGGCTGGCCTTCGCTTTCAGGTCGTCCATTTCCCGCTCCGGGCTATCGATGCCCAGCTCATCGTGCAGTACTTTGATCTGCTGGCGGAGGAAATAATCGCGCTGCTGCTGGTCTATATCGGAGCTGGCCTTCGACTGGATCTCGCGCTTCAGCTCGAGGATTTCCATTTCTCTCAGCATCAGTTCGAGCAGCATATTGGCCTGAGTGAGCCCGTCCTGCTGCTCGAGGAGCCTTTGCTTTTCCGGTACTTCCACGTTGAGGTTGGAAGACAGGAAATGGATCAGGAAAGTCGGGCTTTCGATGTTGTCGAGCGCGATGCGGGCCTCCTGCGGTATTTCGGGATTGAGCCTCAGTATCTTGTGCGCGCTGTCCCGGAGCGACTGGATCAACGCCTTGGTTTCTTTCTTCTTGCCGCCCGACGGGAAAGAATCCTCGATCGGCGTCACTCTTGCCGTAATATTCGGGTCTTCGCGGACGATCTCGTCGATACGGAAGCGTTGTCTGCCCTGGACGATTATGGTGACGTTACCGTCCGGAAGCGTAATCATTTTAAGGATATGCGCCACCGTTCCGACGCTGTACAGGTCTTCCGCGAGCGGGTCTTCCTTCTGCGGCTTTGCCTGGGTGACCGCGCCCAGGATCCGCTGGTTGATGTCGGAGTTGCGGTAAATCCGTTTGACCAGCCTGATGGCCTTCTGCCTTACGACGGTCACGGGTATGACCATTCCGGGAAAAAGCACCGTCTGGCGAATGGGCAGGATGGCCAGTTCTTCGGGAAGGTCAATAGGATACTCCGAGCCGTCGGGACCACCTATTGGTACTATTTCCAGGCTGTCCAGATCCGAATCGGAGGTAAGCAGCCGGCTATAAATATCACTATTTTCAAATTTCATAGGCATTCTGCCAGTGTGGCAGATATTCTTTTCCTTTTTCTAAAAAATACAGACCCCGATAGGATACAATAAAGCAGGAAATAGCCGTGCCAGCGGTTATATTGTCAAAATGGCATTAAATGTTCTGCACTGGCTTCCCTTTTTTATAAAGAAGTGTTTTTTTGTCCGAGTTGATCCTGATGTTGACAATATTGACCTGGTCCCGGAAGGTGTCCATGAGGAGGTCGTTCCGGAGTGAAAAGCCGGACAGGGAGCCTTCCTGCGGGATTTCCAGGTATATCCAGGTGGCATCGGCTTCATTTTCTTTCCCGATATATTTCCAGGGTTTGGGCTGTCGCCTGCTATCAGTGAGAACGAAGTGTTTTCGCATATATTTCTCTACGACGGCATTGTTTTGGTCGTTGTTGGTGATCCGGACCGGCCTGTCGTTGTTTTCGGCGGCAAGCGCTTTCTCCAGGTCATCCGTAAACAGGCGGATGCTTATCTCCAGGGTTTTCTCCGCCGGGTTGTACTGGATCTGCGTGACGCTGACATAGTATTCGTGTGCCGGTGCGGCTGCGCTGCACAGGAAAAGTGCAAACAGCCACGGCAATATATGCACCGCCGCTGCACGTGTCCGGTCAGAAGTCGGATCCTGTTTCACCCGGTTTGCATTTAAAAGAAGACCTTCCAGACGTCATTGAAAATGGCAAAGCCCATCAGGCCGAGCAGCAGCACCATTCCTACTTTCTGTGCGTTTTCGAGGAATTTGTCAGACGGCTTCCGCCCGGAGATCATTTCATACAGCAGGATGACCGAATGTCCGCCGTCGAGGGCGGGGATCGGGAGGGCGTTCATAAAGGCCAGCACCATAGAAAGCAGGCCGGTCAGGAACCAGAAATGTCCCCAGTCCCATACGCCGCCGAACATCCTGGCGATACCGATCGGTCCGCTGAGCGCCTTGGAGGCGGATACCTCCCGCTTGAAGATTTTCTTGAAACCCTTGATGTTGTTGTACACTACCCCGAAAGCCTCGCCCGTCCCGATGACGATGGCCTGCCCCAGCGTATAATTGATCGTGGTGTAGTGGAGCAGGTTCTGGGTGCGGAAGCCGATGGTTCCTTCCTCCGTTACCCTGACCCCGAGCGGGAGCACCTCTCCGGCACGCTGTACTTCCAGGTTGACGGTCCTGCCTTTCAGCGAATCCAGCGTCTGTCTGAAAATCTGGAAATAGGGAGTGGGCTTCCCGTCTACGGAAAGGATGCGGTCACCGGTTTTCAGCCCCGCCTTCTCTGCGGGGTAGCCGGGTTCCAGCTCGCCCACGGCAAAGGGAAGCGCGACCTGGATGAAATTTTCGCGTGCATCCGGTTCGGAGAGCCGCTCTATAAAATTGTTCGGGATGTCGATGTCTATCTCCTCGCCGTCGCGAAGTACCGTATAGTAGCTGTTGCTGTTGAGGAAGACTTCGGAAGAGACGACCGTTTCGGTAAAGTTTTCAAAATCCCTGCCGTTTACCCGCAGGATCCTGTCACCGGTTTTAAGGCCGATTTCACGGGCGAGGGTACTGGCGATGATGCCGTTCTTGTTCACTTCGTCCCTGGTGAGATATTGCTTGCCGTTGTTGTAGGTGATGACGATAAAAATGAAAACCCCTACGATGACGTTGACGATGATACCTCCCAGCATCACGATCAGGCGCTGCCAGGCGGGCTTTGCACGGAATTCCCAGGGCTGGGGTGCAGCGTTCATCTGGGCGGTGTCCAGCGATTCGTCGATCATGCCCGATATTTTTACAAACCCTCCCAGCGGGATGGCACCGATGCCGTATTCTGTCCCTCCCCGGGTAATGCTCCATACTTTCGGAGGGAATCCTATATAGTATTTTTCCACTCTCATGCCGAATGCCTTGGCGGCGGCCAGGTGGCCCAGCTCATGCAACCCGACCAAAATAGACAGGCCCAGGATGAGCTGTCCCACCATTATCAATACTTCCATTGAATTGTTTTTGTTTCTTTATCGAAAACCTAGTAACATAAATTGAATCGGTAAAGT